>JAJRPH010000356.1 GCA_024280875.1 Deltaproteobacteria bacterium
CTGGGAAGGGCATGAGGCAATGCGGCTGGACTTTGTCAATAATGCGCCCAAGTGGGGCAATGACGATGATTATGTGGATGATATAATGGTCCGGTGCTTAAGGGAAGTGGCCAGGCATTCTCATGAAATTAAATGCCCCAGCGGTAACAACTGGCCGGCATTGCCTGAAAATGTCAGCGGCAATATCCATTACTCAAGCCTTGTGGGTGCTTTACCCAACGGGCGGCGTCTGGGTGATGCGCTTTATGATGGTGGTGTCTCTCCGGGCCCGGGTTTGGACAAAAAAGGTCCCTCTGCCGTGCTTAAATCATGCAGTAAATTCGACCATGTGAAAGACGGCCGTGCTTTTCTGTTGAACCAGCGCCTTTCACCCACCCAGTTGGCCGGTGAAAAAGGGTTTAAACTCTGGAAATCCTACATGGAGACCTGGGCGGATCTGGGTTTGGATCACGTGCAGTTTAATATGGTGGACGACACGACCCTGCGGGCAGCCCAGGCAGACCCGGAAAAATATGCGGAAGTGATTGTACGGGTGGCGGGATATAGCGCGCATTTTGTAGATATCAGCCGCAAAACCCAGGACAACATTATCCAAAGATCGATCGTGGGATTGTAAGTTAAAAACGGTTTAGGGGACACTCCTTCATTATAGACGGGGGTGTTCCCAATGCCGTATTTCAGACAACATCACCTTACTTACGTCAACAAAATTGAAAGGAGTATAAAATGAAATGCATTAGTTGTGATTTTGAGGGGCCTATCAGCGAATTCAGGTATCTTTATAATCCCCGGATCGATGCGTCATTATCCATGCGGCAATGCCCAAAATGCCAGGCGTGGAACGGGGTTGATCAATTAAAAGAAGAATCGGTAAGGACCATCAAAGCAGGAGACTCCCCATGGGGCAAATCCGCAGGGATAGAAGGACTGACAGCTGATTAAACTTCCGGTTTTCATGAGTCCAATTCTATTTCAGGATATTTTTGAGTTAGTTTCCCTGAAAAAAGTATTAATAAGGAGATTCACCATGGCAAGAAAAAGAAAAATACGCGGCGGCGACTGGGCTCAAATGCGTGATGCGCAGGCAAAAAACAGATCTACGGCAAAGGGCGTGGAAGGACGGGAGCATGTTCCGGAAATAGCTTGCGGCAAATGCAAAAAGTTTTCTGAAAATGCGTACGGCTCCGATGGCAGCGGGTATTGTACTGTCCTGAAAATGGGAAGTGATGTTACTAAAGATCCGTCGGTTTACGTTCTAGAGGGGGAAGCATCCCTGTTGACCATGTTCAATATGGATACGGCTAAATGTAAATACTTCGATGAAATGGCGTATATTGACACAGATGCTACCGAATGTGCGGATCCCCATCATCGAAGAACGCAGCGCCAGATGGAAAATATTAAGAAATGATAAAAACGAACCTGGTACCCTGAAGCATCAGGGTGCCAGGGGTCGGATTTAGCGTTGTTAATATTGATGAACTAAAGGTTTCGTAAGGAGAGAATAAAATGGATATGACGTGTATCAAATGCGGTTTTTCCTCCGAGTATAATGACTTTAAATACCTTTGCAAAGCCGGATGACCGGCATGCGGGGAAGCTGATCTCCGCGAGTGCCCCAGGTGCGGGAACAAATGCCTGTTTTCAAGGTCTGAAGGCTTGGAAAAAGAAGAGAAGGAAATGAAAGAGCTATCAAAACAACTGGAAGTGATTTCAAGCACGGCAGATTCGGAAGGTTTAGCAACTGCCAGAGAAATTATTCGAAAATTGCGAAAAATGAATCTCAGGTGGAATATTGCGGCGCTGGATGTATTTATCAAAAAACGCCAGAGAGCCATTTTTCTTTAAACTGTAATCCGTTTTATGGAAAGAGATAAAAACCGATGACAAATTCTATCCTTGATAGCACTATTCCTATTCCGGAAGAGAATTTTTTTTTACAGGAAGATACAATTAATAATCTCAATCGGATTGATCTGCTCTCAAAACGACATCCGGTAAATGTACTCATTGCCGGCAAACAGGGGTGTGGCAAATCCACGCTGGTAAAGCAATTTGCTGCAAGACATAAAAGGCCGCTGGCAACATTCCAAATCGGTATTCTTTCTGAACCCGGTCAATTATTCGGAGAACACCGGCTAAAAGACGGGGAGACTTTTTTTCAGTCTTTTTTGTTTCCCGAAGCGATTCAGACCCCGAATTGTGTTATTCATTTGGAGGAAATAAATCGACCGGAGCATCCCAAGGCACTGAATATGCTCTTCTCAGTACTGGCGGAGGACAGAAAAGTATGGCTCGATGAAATTGGGGAGATCCGGGTAGCCGATGGTGTTGTCTTTCTTGCCACGCTCAATGAAGGAGAGGAATTTATTGGCACGGAAGCTCTTGATGCAGCGCTGCGGGACCGTTTTTATACAACTATTCTTAACTATCTCCCGATGGACATCGAAACCAGGGTCATTCATCTTAAAACCGGCATTTCGGAATCCGATGCCCAAACCATTGTAAACATTGCCAACCAGTTAAGAGGAAACTCGAAGGAACCGATTATCGTATCCACCCGGCATACATTGATGATTGCAGAAATGGTAGCGGTTGGGGCGACTGTCCGGGAAGCGTTCATTAACAGTCTTCAGGTAAGCAGGGATGTTCTTGAGTCTGTTCTCCTTTCTATTCATATAAAATTAGGAGAAAAAAATTGTGATGCCGGCACAAGCTACAAAATTTATTAATAAATATAATATGTATGATCTCAAATCAGAGATCGGGAGCAATTTAGTTGATGAAGAGCCCTTAGACGATCTCCTTGATCTGGTTTGTGATAACCAACACGGAATATCTGATTATTGGAGAAAAAATACGTCATCGAGTGAAGCGTCCGAACTGGCAAATATTCTTCGCGCACTCAACAAAGTTACCGGTCATGTCGGCAGGAATGCCGGGCAGGTCGAATGGGCCGGGATGTCTCATAACACAAATGGACATATTGTACTTGATCCAATTCCAATGATGGGAAATTATCCTGTCGCGCCCCGAAAATTTGATTACCTTGTCGGTGCCGTCGTCCATGAAGCCATACATCAGACTGAATGGAGTGATTATCTGTGGAAAACAGTAAATGGAAACATCCCTAAAATGAAAATGTCTGAAAAAATAGTTTTTCACAAAATCATATATACCGGAGAAAAGATTTACGTCGATTCCCTGGCCGATAAATCCGTGCTGGGTCTGTATGCCCGTATTGCTAGAAAGGTCGCCATGGAACGGGCATCACACTTTCTGGGGAAAAAGCGCATCTCCGTTGACATGTTGGTTCATCATTGGTGGCAGATTTCTTTTGGCGGCGATACTGCTAATATTAAAACACCTTACAAAATACCCTTGGAGATACTGTCTGAGTTGGGCCGCGAATTAGTGAAAGTCGGCGGCTTATCCAAAGGGGCTACCGGGCGCTGTAAACTCAGAAGCCGACTATATATTGAGGTATGGAAAAAAATCAAGGGGTTGATTCCATCCTGGTCGGTTTTCGACAAATCGCTTTGCTGGTATCCGGAGGCCCCACGGCAGGAAAAAAAACCGCAACAACCGCAAAAACAGTCCTCTACCCACCTGTCTAAAGCTACAATCCAGAACATAGAAGAAAGACTCGCGTACAATTCTTCGGACATAACGCCGATTATCCGATCAATTGTCGGTCATGACAACAAAGACATTGTTCCGACGTCAAGGTGGGATTTCAATATCCCTGCTCATCCGGTTATTGATTATAAACTCGTAGCCCGTCTGA
>JAJRPH010000357.1 GCA_024280875.1 Deltaproteobacteria bacterium
AGGGAACATATTGAAGACTATGATCTCCAGATATTAACGGATAACTGGACTCGTTATGATGCCAATACTTCTATTGTCAGAACGTCGCATCTGGACCCGGAATCCATGGAATCTTTTGTTACCAATGCCTATGAACCCATGATGGAACGATGGGAGAAATTAAAACAGAAACATGCCGAAGGCAGAAGCACGCCGGAAGAAACTCTGGCCATGGAAAGCGAAAAGCGTCTGAAGTTGATTTTTGATATATTGTCAAATGACATGATTGAAGATATCGGCAGCTTTCCTGGCACGGAGCAGGACCCGGTCAGGGAATTAAGCATCCGGATTGCCCGTAAAACAGGAATCAGTCCGGATTTTGTTTTCCGCTACCTCAATCTCTGGGTGGAAAAGAAATATTTGAGTTATACGGATAATAACGGATATCTCACATGGCTCTGGGTGCTTAATATGCCTTTGGCGGTAACATCATGATTTTTGACCGGGGGTTGTTTGTCGAGCGTATATATTTGGAAATACATTGTTTTTTTGATTATCTCAGGTATGGCTGCCCCTGAGTTGTTTCCATTTTTTCCAATTTCTCTTGGCGAGCTTAGCTTAGACCTCACATATTCATGGAAGCCTTGACTTCTTCTTCCACCATATCCCATATTTTTCGCTTGATTTTGAGGTATTCATCTGTCAGCTGAACATCAATTTTTCGTGGCCGTGAAAGATCGATATCATATACGGCTTTTACCTGTCCGGGCCGCGCAGACATCACCACCACACGATCACTTAAAATCAGCGCTTCATCAATGGAATGGGTGATAAAAAAAATGGTTTGTTCTGATCGGCTGACGATATTTAGCAGTTCCTGCTGCATAACCTGACGGGTCATGGCATCTAAGGCTGCAAACGGCTCGTCACAGAGCAGAATATCAGGTTTGTTCGCAAGCGCCCGGCACAATGCCACCCGTTGCCGCATACCGCCGGATAGTTCACCGGGATAAGAATCTGCAAACTCCGTCAGGCCCACCATTTCGATGTAATTTCGGGCCAGGTCTTTTCTGATTTTCCGTGAAATACCATTTACTTTTGGGCCGAACTCGACATTTTCCCGCACCGTCAGCCAGGGAAACAGGGCGTAAGACTGGAAAATCATCCCGCAACGAGGCTCTATGCGAGATACAGGTTCTCCTTCAAGCAATACCTTTCCTGAGGTGGGGGCGATGAATCCGGCGACCATATTTAAAACCGTGGTCTTTCCGCAACCCGAAGCGCCCACAAGGGTGACTACTTCCCCTTTGCGGATGGAAAGAGAAAATCCGCGGACCGCTTCGACATCCCCTTTTCGTGAAGTAAATACTTTGGTTACATTTTCAAGTTGGATTAATGTCAAATCCTTCCGGCTCCTGACTTCTGTATTCTAATTAATAGATATTATTTACATTATTTTGTTTTTCACCCGGTTTAATCATGAACCGAATTTCTCATGAGCCGGAGCGGTTCAGGAATAAGGCATTTCAGTCAGAAGACGTAGTGTTTTACGATGGTTTTACTACGGCGGCTGAATAACGCAGTTCCTGAGCTGCTCCGGCTTATGAGCCCGGAACCTTTCGCTGCCACGGCAGAAGAAGCCGTTCAAGCCCCCTGAACGCAATGTCTAAAATCAGAACCGTGACACTGATGCTGATCATCCCCACCAGAACCTGCCCGGTATCAGACCACTCTTTGGCCGTCCAGATCCTGAATCCAAGGCCGCTGTTAGCCCCCACCATTTCAGCAGAGATGACACAGGTCCACGCAATGGCAAGGACAACCTTAAGACCGCTCAGCAGATCAGGCAATGCGCCGGGAAGTATCACATAACGAAGCACCTGAAAATTAGAGGCCCCCAGGTTGCGGGCTGCTCTTCTTAAAACGGGATCTACCCGCATGGTGGCATCTGTGGTGTAAACCAGGATTGACGCAAAGCATCCCATAAATACAATCGCATATTTTTGCTGCTCATCAATTCCCAGCCAGAGCATGGATAGCGGAATCCAGCTTAAAGCCGGCAATGGACGGATGATTGAAATAATTGGATTTAATGTCGCACGCACAACCGGGCTGACACCCATCACCAAGCCGAACGGGACACCTACCAGTACGCTCAGGAAAAAGCCTGTAAGTACCCGGGATGCACTGATGCGAATATCACTAAGCAATACGGCATCCGGTCCGGTCGTCATCTGGATAGCCCGGGTAATGATCTGACTTGGCGGCGGGAGAAAAAACGGGTCAATCAGATGGAGCCTGATTGATATTTCCCATAATCCCAGAAAGCAGATTAGCCCGAGAGAGCCATAGACTGACGCGCGCCAGAAAGTGAGTTCTGTTTCTTCCAATGGAGGTTTCCTGTTTTTACGGTAAAATATCCATGTTCACCCACTGCATAAAATCCGGCTTATTCGGGATCACCCCCATGTCTTCGTGAAGAATGCGAATCACATAATCCGCCTGGCCAAAAATACCGGTATCCGACATCACCCGTTTCTGGGCGTCAATGTCATGCCAGATAAATTTTGCCATGTTTTGCTGAATCAGTTTGATATCCTGATGGATATACTTTCCGGCAACTATCTTCACAGCATCGTCGGTATTTTCTTTTACCCAGCGCAGCGATTCAAAATAGGCTTGCATAAAATCTGCTGCTCGTTTTGGGTCTGCATCTGTCCAGGCTTTGCCGATAATAAGGACATCGGGTCCGGTCATGGTACCAAATTTTTTGAATACCTCCGTATCCGTATCCAGTCCCAAAACCGTCGCACCGTCAACCGCTTTTAACTGGGAGAAGCCGGGTTCCCATATCAGGGCAGCCGCAATATTTTTCGCCTTAAATACCGCCGGGACATCACCCACCTCCAGGTTCACCAGTTGGACGTCTTTTATCGGATCAAGACCGTTTTGTTTCAGGAGCATCCGGCAGGTCAGGTCAACTGATGAGCCAAAGGGAAACCCGATTTTTTTCCCCTTTAACTGCTCAAAGGAGGTAATGCCTTTTACCGCGACCAGTCCTTCAAACCCGGGCGCGATGTCCTGGTTGCCCACCCAGTAAAACCGTTTATTGCCATGGGCCATGGCACTGAGCATGGCAATCTCTCCTATGCTGGCAAACTGGGCTTCTCCTGAGGATATGGCATTCAGCCTGTCCATGCTTTTGCCGATAAACTGCCATTTTACAGCAAAGCCATGCTTTTTGAAAATGCCCTTTTCCATACCGCACCAGACAGGAATGTGCCCATACCATTGGGAACCGACAGCGGTCACTTCATGGACAGACTCGGTTTCGTGTTTCAACGGTTCATCTTTACAGCCGGCAATGCCAATTGCCAGCACCACAGCAGCAACGATCAGTATATGCTTCATCTTAAAATCCCTGTTAATATTTTCAAATGATTAGACCTTTTCTATACGTTGCCGGTTGAAAAAGCAAGTTCCTCGCCTGAATTGCTCATGAAAAAATATACTCAGCTTGAGCAAGCCGGATAACCTGAATAATTTATTAAAAAACAGACAGCATTTATGCTGTTTTAAAGGATATAATATCAATGACAAACGGTAAAAATGATTGCTTTTAAATCTAAAATGCTGATATTTAAATAATTTCATAATTTTAATTTTTTTGCCATCCGAATTTAACTTTCAAATAATTTATTCATAACTGTTTGAAATGATGGACAAGTTGTTTTCTGGTACAGTGGTGATAAATCACTATGAAAAGCTTTTTACTGAAGCCATCACATTTAGCGGGTAGAAATTTAATATGAATCAAGAACCTGAATGCCATCCAGTTACAGGCACATTTAATCAAAATAATAAAAAGGCCGCGTTACGCATTAAAAACCTGTGCAAAACATATGGTAAAAAAAAGGTCCTTAAAAATCTGAATTTTGAGGTCCCGAAAGGCGGAATTACCGGATTTTTAGGCCCGAACGGCGCCGGCAAGTCTACAACCATTAAAATCATTGCAGGCCTCGTGGCACCTACATCCGGAAAAGTGGAAATTGAAGGCGTGGTCATGAACGGAAATTCCACGGCTGTTTTTCAAAAACTCGGTATTATGTTCGAAGCCCCGACGTTTTATAATTATCTGACGGCCCGGCAAAATTATGAGCTGTTAACCCGTTTGCAGCAGAACAACGCGGTTGATATCGATCACATTTTAAAAATCGTTGGATTATCCGGGTCCGCTGATATTAAAGTCGGCGAATTTTCCCAGGGCATGCGACAGCGCTTAGGGATCGGCCAGGCCCTTTTGGTGCAGCCCGAATTCCTGATTCTGGACGAACCCACCAATGCGCTGGACCCTCTGGGAAGAAAAGAAATGAAGAACCTGATCCTGCACCTGGCCCAAACTGAAAAAATAACCATATTTATTTCTTCCCACCTGCTTTCGGAAATCGAACAAATATGCACGCACGCTGTAATCATTCATGAAGGTAAAATCCTGGCTGCAGCTGCGATCGATGAGCTTAGAGAACATGGCATTCAGACTCTGGAAGATTATTTTTTGAAATTAATCGAAAAAGAAAATCAATGTTAAGGGGTTGCTCAAAAATAAATATTCATTTCAGGGTGTCGCCGCGCCCGTATGACACGTCCCTAAGGTTGAGATGCTTCCCCCTGTTTTTGGTTGTTTTTCTGTGTTGCATCCTTTGTTTGCCTTTATTATCGAACGCGAAAGTGAAAAAGAATTTCTTCGCTGTTTATGAATTAAAAGTCGAAGGCGACTATATCGATTACTTAATGGAAGACTTAAACGAAGACGGCTTAAACGACGGCCTGTTTTTTTATTCTAAGCGAAAAGGAAAATCTGTTTCCCGCTATTTTTCCGTTTTTTATCAGCATCCAAATGGGTTTAATAAACAAGCGGACTATCGATTTGAAATCGACCCCGACGCCGTGGTTTATGACCTTGCAGATGTCGATTCAAATCCGGGCAAAGAAATTCTTTTTTTTAAAAACAAGGGTCTGTTTTATTACAAAATGATTGAAGGGCGCTATGATACAACCCCCATTCTGCTCTTTGAAACACCATCCATTTTTAAGCTCCCTGATCAGGTATTTCTGGAGCGGTTAAATTTTGTCCGGGATCTTAACGACGACGGGGTTGAGGAAATCCTGATCCCTCAATTTTTCCATTATGTCATTTACAGCAAACAAGAAGACGGCACGTATTCGATGACTGCAAAGCTGGATTGTTCCATGCAAAACAGTGTGACGTCGTTAAACGAGGTGAGTCGCTATTTGATTGCCACATTTTTAACCCCTAATACCCTTATTGTTGACTATAACAAGGATCAATTAAGCGATATCGTCACTATACATGATGAATATCTCAAAATATTTTTTCAAAATAATGCCGGGGAATTTTCCAATGCCGATTCAGCAATCGTTAATCTTAAATTTATCTTAACCCAGGCCTATTCCTCAAGGCTCGGAAATGGCAACATATACCAGCGTGATCGGTTTAAAGATAAAATCGGGATCACATCCCTGGCCGATCTCAATAACGATGGGCTGTTGGATATGATTGTTGAAAAATTTTCAATGAAAGACGGCGCTTTTAATCCTAAAAAACAATTCCAGGTCTTTTTTGCCCGGCAAGACCCCGATAATCCTAAGAAAGGGGGGATTTTTAATGATGTTCCGGACCATATCATCATTAACCGCGGGTTTCAAATTCATAGCAAAATAGGGGATTTAAATAATGACGGCAAAATGGATATCTATATACCGATCATCGAAATAGGTGTGTTTAATTTTATTACAATGCTGGTCACAGGCGATATCGATGTAACAGTTCTATGGTATGTAATGGACGATTCCGGTCATTATCGTAAAAAACCCGATTTTGAGTTAGAAGTTACCGTTGAGGTTGATACAAAGGGACGCAAATTTCCGGTGTCCAGCATTGACGGAGATTTTAACGGGGACGGGCGCAATGATTTCATGCGTGCCCAGGACGGAAAGTTGATGATTCATTATGCGCCTGATGACGGCGAGCCTAAAGAAAAAGCAGATGTTGAATTTGTCATCGAATTACCCGATAATGGTAAAATGGTAAAGCCTCAGATGGTGAATGCCGATGCCAAAAGTGATGTGGTCATGGTATTTACGCCCAATGGCAAAACAATTAAAAAAGGCAAGGTGCAGATTCTTATAACCAGGTAATCGAATCCGATTTAAAACAATGAGAATGCCGCGATATGTCTAAGCTACCCATATTAATAAAAATTGAGCTGGAAAAAATGATCCGGAAGCGTTCAATGCTTTGGATTGCATTAATGATTCTGGCAATTCAAATCGCCGCAGCCTTTTTCGAGCATTCAGCAAGACTTGCCAATGACGATTTAGGTACCGGCTTTCAGGTAACGGTCTTTTCGCTTAAAATTTGCCTTCAGCTTGTGGCATTGATTCTTTTAGCATTATCTTCAATGACCCTTTCCGAAGAAATTGCCACGGGAACCGCTAAAATTATTTTAGTCCGGGGCGTTAAGCGACGTGATTTCATTTTAGGAAAATTCATTGCATTGGTTTACTTAAGCACCGTGTTAGTGGTGTTCTATCATTTAATTGGTCTTGTGCTGGGTCATTTCCTGGGCGGCCTGGTAGCCATCAAGGAAGGCGAATTCCTCTTATTTACTGCCATGGACCTTTACAAAGGTTTTTTCGGCGGGATGCTCTTAACTCTTTGCGCCATGGTTGCCCTTGTTGCTTTAGGTTGTTTTGTTTCCATCCTGATAAAAGGGTCCGGCGGAGCCGTTGGAACAGGCATTGTCATCTATTTTTTTATGCAAATCCTGTCCCAGATTGGTCTGTTCCAAAAGTACCTTTTCACAAAATACCTGTTTCTTCCAATAGACAATATGTCAAAGCTGGCTGAAGGTATTTATGTGGATTGGGGCAGATATGTCTGGTGGACCATCGGTGTCTCGTCTGGTTCCATCCTGATATTTCTCACGTTAAGCATCATCATCTTTAATAAACGGGATGTCTGGCATTAAGGTCAGGTCAGGTTTATTGTCATTAACAGGCTGTTGAAAACCGAATCTAAAAGGGAAGTTAAGTGTGGCGCTCCAGGAATTTCAATTTCAAAACTTACGCACTGATAAGCTAAGAGTCCTGAACATTCAACGCAGCTGTGTTCATGACGGTCCTGGAATTCGTACAACAATCTTCTTTCAGGGGTGCGCTCTAAGGTGTTTATGGTGCCAAAATCCGGAAGCCCTATCATTTCAACCTGACATAGCGCCTGATGGCAATTATTCAATTTCCGACATAATGGAAGTTGTTTTGCGTGATAAAGCGTATTACTTCAAAACCAACGGCGGAGTGACTCTAAGTGGCGGTGATCCTCTATTACAGGATCCGGATAGTGTGATATCTTTATTGGAATTATTAAGAAAAGAGAAAATACATGTTTCCGTTGAAACTGCTCTTCATGTACCTTGGGAAAATATCAGCAAAATCGCATCTTACATCGATCTGTTTTTAATTGATCTAAAGATTGTTGGCGATGACAACCTCCATAAAAAATACACTCAACAAGACAGCAAATTAATCCACAGCAATATCAGGAAGCTGATTGATTTAAATGCCAACATTAAATTCCGCATGGTGATTGTGCCGGGATTTAACGATATGGAAAGCAGCATAAAAGCAGCAGCGGATTTTTTAACGTCTATCAATTATAACTCAATTGAATTGCTGAAGTACCACAACATGTACGAAGAGAAAGCCAGGGGTTTGCATTTGGTGCAAGAGTCATTAAATATTACACCAGATCAAAGTCTTGCTGCTATACGAAGCACAGTTGAATTATTCAAATCTTTTGACATCAAAGCACAATACTTTGATTTGGATTCCTTTACAAATAAAGCCGTCTTTACCAGGCGCGTTTATGACATACAAAATGATATTAGAGAAAGTGATTATCACCTTTGTCTTGAAGCAGCCAAACTGAAAACAAAATTTTATAAGAAGAACGGTTTTAAAAAGCCAAACCCAATTCACAGGGCGAAACGTCTTTCGTATGTATTGGAAAACAAAGAAGTTATTATCTATCCCAACGAACTGCTGGTCGGTAATTTTACTTCTAAAAGAGTCGGCGGACAGTTATGGGAAGAACATTGTGGTGTTATGTTCAGCTCAATTATCCATCAAATCAATCGTCAGACACCGGTTTCATTCAAAATCTCTTTAAAGGACAAGCTTGCATTTTATTTTAAAATATTTCCTTTCTGGATAAAACACTCTCTTTTCGGGAAGGTATATTCATCCTTTTCAGATTTGATGCTGACAATCGCTCAGACCTCTGACCTGAGTACCGGATTTAATAATAATATGGCGGCAATAGCGCATTTTGTTGTTAACTCCGAACGTGTTCTTGAGTTAGGTACCATCGGGATCATAAAAGAAATTGAAACAATGCAAAAAGAAAAGCCTGAGAATAATCAGGACTTTTATAATGGTGCAATTATTTCTTTAAAGGGCTTGGAATCGTTTGCGAAAAGATATTCCGACCATTTGTTAAGTCTGTCCAAAAAAGAAAATGATCCAAAACGCCGCAAAGAGTTGGAAGAAATGTCCGGTATCTGCAGACATGTTCCGAAACACCCTGCCCGCACATACCATGAAGCGCTCCAAAGCATGATGTTTTTGCAAATCGGACTTTGTATAGAGTCCTTTGAAAATGCGGTATCCTTTGGTCGGCTCGATCAGATTTTATATCCTTACTATAAAGAGGATAAAAATGCAGGGTTAATTACTTACGATAAAGCCAAAGAACTGCTGGCCTTATTTATTCTCAAGATGGACGAAGCCGTTTTAGTAAACGATGGTGATACCTATCTGAGCATTGGAAGACTTTTTGAGACTCAGTCTACAGACCAGTCGGTGACGGCCGGAGGTCTTGGCAAAAACGGTAAGGATGCCACCAATGATCTTACCTATATGCTGCTCGATATTTGCGAACTGCAGCCACTTGCCGTAAATATGACAGCAAGAATTCATAAAGACAGTCCCATCGAATATCTGGACAGGCTTGCAGAAGTATATATCAACGGAACGCCCATGCCGGCTTTGTATAATGATGAACTTTATATTAAAACCTTACAAAAACATTACCCGGAAACAACGATACAGGATTCGAGAAACTATGCAGTCATTGGATGTGTTGAACCCAATGCTTCAGATGATCATTTTGGCAATACCGACTGTGCCAATATGAACGTTGCCTTGCCTTTTTTACAGGCTCTAAAAGGCGAGGAACATGAGTTATGGCATATTGGATTCCTTGATCAACTTGAGAGAATTAATAACAAAGCGATAGAATACAACCTCAGCAGGTGGGACAATAAATTTTTTAAAGCGCTTCTTTCAAAACATACAAAAAGACGTATAAATAAAAAAATAAAAAAAGCGTCAGCTTATTATAATTTTCCTGCAAATATGGATGCATTGCTCAAACGCTATCAGAAACGGTTGAATCATCTGGCTTCCTCCATATTGGCGGATCACCAGAAAATTGAAAAAATTCTTGTTGAAAATTTTACAACACCCCTTGCATCCACCCTCTTTAAGGGTTGTATTGAAAGCGGAAAAGATGTGAATGAAGGTGGGGCTACGATTAACAGCGCTGGTATTCAGGCGGTAGGAATTACGGATGTCGGAGATTCGCTGCATGCTATTGATGAAGTTGTATACAAGAAAAAGCTGTATACAATTGCCGACATCATTAAAGCTATGGACAACAATTTTGAAGGGAAATATTATCAGCAAATCAGATCAGCATTACTGGAAGTGCCAAAATTTGGTGATGATGGCTCCCTCAAATCCCGGGAGTGGATAAACAAATCTTTAGAGATTTTTGTTAATGCGTTGAATTCAGTAAAGAACTGTCCGCGCGACGGCATATATACTGCCGGTTATTATGCCTTGAATGTTAATATTATTTATGGATTGAGAACGCCCGCCCTGCCTTCAGGCAGATTAAGAGGTGTCCCCCTCGCTAACAGTGTTGCTCCCCATTATGGAATGGAAGTGGCGAATTTATTGTCATCTTTAAATTCTGTTGCCGGTGCTGATTTTGTAAATTATGCACCGAATGGCACGACTGTTACGTTCACTATTGATTCAGGATTATTTCAAGGCCCTGATGGCGTCAGAAACCTGTCTGGTATGATCAGTACATATTTCAATAAAGGCGGCATGCAGTTTCAACCCAATGTTATTAACAGGGAAATATTACTGGATGCATACAATAACCCCGAAAAGCACAAATACCTCATGGTCCGTGTTGCCGGTTACTGCTCATACTTTAATAACATTTCTGACGAATTGAAATTAGCTATTATTAATAGAACTTGTTATTGTTAAACTTGGAGTTTGCATTGATTAGGATTTGGAATGACTGTTTGCGTCAAGTTATTTAATTATTTAAGGACGTCCCTTTAAATTCCTGGAATTCTATGGGATAATCAATTCAAAGAAAGTATTGAGGTTGCGGAAAAGTTTTTAAATGATAAAGAATTTCTTGAAGGATATGCACAAGATGTCAGCCTTTTTTTGATGCTTTTAATTGCCAAAAAACAGTATCACTTGGCGTTAAACATTTTTAATGAAAATCCCCATAAATTCAAAGATCGCTTCAAGCCGGTCTACTATGCGTTAATGAGTTTTATGAAAGATGAATATCCCAACGAATATTTAAAAATGGGCGGGGAACTCAAAGAAACAGTTGATGAAATTATCGAAAAAATAAACGAAATGGAAAAAGCGTATCAATAAAACTAAATAGGATCGGGCCAAGCCAACAATTTAAAATTAAATGAAATAAGTGTGTCAACTTGGCCTTGAAAGGAGCTCAATATCGAGCTTTTTGATACCAAAAACAGGATTATTGCATAGGTGTTCATTCCCGACGGCATCCAATAAATGATGCATCATAGAAAGCGAATAAGGCGTGTGTTCCAAAAAACAATTGGGCATTCCTGACCAAAATGGCTAGTTTTCAACAGTAAAAACAACGGTCGCACCCATTCCACTTTCCTGAACATATTGAATTTACTTATTTCTAAACTGTCTTGGCTCTTTTGAAAATGTTTGGTATCTATTTTGCATTTTAATTATCGATAAATTCCTGGATTTTCATTTTTTATGGTCAGTTTGATACAAAAAACCGGTTTTGCGAAAGGGAGAATTTTTTTATGAAAAACAGCGGGGGGGACGGGAATCAGACAGCGCTTTGTCTGCAACATGAAGCATTTGGCATATCGGAAGGCAAGGAGATTTTCACGATCAGCACGCCGGAACAAACCACACCTCATCCTACAAAGAAAAACAACATAATCGGATTATCCGAAGATTTGCGCTTTAATCAATTAACAGCGGAAAATCAACGTCTTAAAACGCTTGTTGAGGATTTAATGCTTGATAAACTAAGTCAGGCCCAGCGAATAATGGAACTCAATGAGGAAAAATCCCGGTTAAAAAAAGCGTTAGCCGACTTGATCTTAGACAATCATAATTAAAAAAACAGAGAATTGAGATCACCCTTGATTCTTATATTATGTAAAAAGCTTGTGGACCGGCACCGTTACCGCATATCTCTTTTCTGGCCGGTGCACGCCACAACGCTGGCCCACAGCCTGCTGTCCGGATCGATGGTTTTGCGCCGGCTCACGGAAAGTGAAATGGGCAGGTGTGTGAACTCACGTTTCCAGTACCCAATCACGATATTGGTACGGCCCGACATGCCCGCGTGCACAGCGTTGTGGGCCATGAGCAGGCAGAGCGCCGAATCATGAGGACTGGCAGCCACACTTCGGATCATGTAACTGGGATCGATATACTTTAACGTTACCTCCATGCCGCACTTATCAGAATAAATTTTGATCTGGTCTTTCAAAAAGGTGCCGATATCCCCTAAGCGAATGTTTCCGGAAGAATCCCGGGCATCGGTATTTTCCATGAGACTCTGCCCGGCGCCTTCACCCACCACCACCGCATGCCCTCTTTTTTCAAGCCTTTCCTTGAGCGCTTTTAAAAATCCCTCAAGAGTGAAATCACTTTCCGGAATCAGGCAAAAATTAACATCACTGTTGGCCAGGGTGGCAAAAGCTGCGATAAAACCCGAATGGCGTCCCATCAGTTTCACCAGGCCCACACCGTTTCTGGCGCCCAACGCTTCCGTGTGCGCCGAATAAATAGCATTTCTAGACTCGTACACTGCGGTCTCGAAACCGAAAGACTGCTCTACGTATCCGATATCATTGTCAATGGTTTTTGGAATACCGATGATACTGATCTTGAGTCGCCTTTTTTTCACCTCTTCGGAAATGGCCTGAGCTCCGCGCAGGGTGCCGTCACCGCCGATGGCAAAAAGAATGCCCACGTTCATCTGCTCTAAGGTATCCACCATTTCACCCACATCCTGAGGCCCCCGCGATGATCCTAAAATCGTTCCCCCTTTTGCGTGAATATCTCCAACCATTGAAGGCGTCAACTCAAACGGTGTATGCCCGTACCGGTAGGAAAGCCCTTCAAATCCGTACCGAAACCCGAAGACCATGCGAACCCCGTAGTGATGAAACAGGCTGAGCACAATGGAGCGGATCACATCGTTCAAACCCGGGCACAAGCCCCCGCAAGTGACAATACCGCATTTGAGCTTTGAAGGATCAAAATAAATCTTTTCCCTGGCACCGGCCATCTCAAAACTTAAAGGCGTTTTTCCGGCGTTGTGACAGGCTTCGATCTTTTTGGTACTGGAATGACATAATACCCGTTCATCATCACTGATAAACGGCATACCCGTCATGGGTGACGGAATTCTGCATTCGCCTAATTTATGGACCTGGGTGTTTAATTCGGTGCTTTGCATGCTTACCTCCGGGAATGTCCGCGATCGGGACCGTCATTTACTGAACCGTTGATTTTAGTGAAGGACCGACACACTTGTCCTGCCCAGCGATTCACGGTGCCTAACAGTTTCTGAATTTGATCTACTTATTGATACAGAAATTATAGGCTGATTTGTTAAGATTGTAAAGGAAGAGAATTTTTTTGATTTAGTACGACGGGGATTTGGCACCCATTAATTGACGCAAGATTTATTTGGCAAAAATCTGAACCTGTCCATATATTCGGACAGGTTTAGATTTTGTTTAATGGTATCAGTGTTGAATGGGCGCGGTCGAGAGCTGCTGATGGCAAGAGTTGAAAGTGCCGCCCTGTTTTTCTTGTCTATTTGATGAATTCTATGACTTCTGCGGAAACATAGGCTTTTCTTTGTCTCCAGAAGATGAAGCCGGTATATTTGATGTCGGTTGTGACATTGACGATTGCTTTTGCACCTCCGACGAGATCGGCTTTTGATAACATATCCCTTCTTGCCTGTGATAAAAGATTTTGATCCGACGGTCCGATTCCAAGGATATAGTTCGCCTGGGCTTCACCAGCAACCGAACCTAATACTTTGAAATTGGCTTCACTCAACTGAACATCGGTGGTAATTGAATGGCCGATATTACCTCTGGTTATTGAACATCCTGAAACAAATCCTGCCAGCAGAGTTGCGAATAGAAGAACTGTAAATACTTTTTTCATGTTTTTTCTCCTCCGGATGATAGGTGTCTATTTTCGTGAATCCAGGAACCTGCTTTTGCCGTTAAAAAACTATTTATTAAAAACAAGAATTTTATCTCAATGCAAGTAATAATAAATAAATCACAAGAAAAACAACTGCCCGGTTGTACAGGATTGGTTGCAGCCTACAGCGCCATATTGAAAAATATATCCGTCTTCTACGCAACTTCAAGCGCTGCTTCTTCTTTCTCAAGGTACTCATCAAAGCTGAGCCTTCGGTCAATGAAACCCGTGGAAGAAAATTCCACAATCCGATTGGCAAGCGTTGCGATAAACTCGTGATCATGTGAGGAAAAGAGAATGACTTCGGAAAATGTGATCAGGCTTTCATTGAGTGCGGTAATCGACTCAAGATCCAGATGGTTGGTGGGTTCATCTAAAACAAGCGCATTCGCACCTGTCAGCATCATTTTACAGAGCATGCAGCGAACCTTTTCCCCGCCGGAAAGCACTGCCGTCTTCTTTATGGCTTCTTCTCCGGAAAAAAGCATTCGCCCTAAAAAGCCCCTGGAAAAGGTCTCTCCTTCATTATGGTACTGGCCCAGCCATTGAACGATATTCATATCATTATCAAAAAAGCTGCTGTTTTCTTTGGGGAAATATGCGTGGCTGATGGTCTGGCCCCAACGGAAACTGCCGCTGTCCGGCTCAATTTCTCCTGCCAGGATCTGGAAAAGAGTGGTTTTGGCCAGGGTGTTTGTGCCGACAAACGCAATTTTATCATTTTTGTTGGCGATAAGGCTAAAGTCATCAAGTACTTTGATATTGTCGATGGTTTTACAGAGTCCTTCAATTTCAAGGATAACATTGCCACAAGCTCTTTCCGGTTTGAAGCTGATAAACGGATACTTTCTGGAAGATACGGGCAGGTCATCAATGTTCAGCTTTTCAAGCAGTTTTTTTCTGGAAGTGGCCTGTTTTGATTTGGATGCATTGGCGCTGAATCTTAATATGAATTTTT
Organism: Deltaproteobacteria bacterium; assembly: GCA_024280875.1. Classification (GTDB taxonomy): domain Bacteria; phylum Desulfobacterota; class Desulfobacteria; order Desulfobacterales; family Desulfosalsimonadaceae; genus SURF-3. The sequence continues at coordinate 14,636 of JAJRPH010000357.1, forward strand.
TAAGTTCATCCGCCTTTTCCGTCATCTTTCGGTTTTCATTCTGTTTTTGTTTTACAATCAGTCGGCTGGCCTGATACCAGAAGTCGTAATTGCCCACATAAACCTGAATTTGGCTATAATCAATATCAGCAATGTGGGTACATACCTGATTAAGAAAGTGGCGGTCATGGGAAACAACGATCACGGTATTCTTAAATCTTGCGAGAAACTCTTCAAGCCATGCAATGGACTTTATATCCAGATGGTTGGTGGGTTCATCCAGAAGAAGAACATCCGGATTCCCGAACAATGCCTGGGCAAGCAGCACCCGCACCTTATCCGTCCCCTCCAGTTCTTTTATTTTTTTCTGATGATGCTCCTCTAAAATTCCCAGCCCGCTCAAAAGAACCGCCGCATCAGACTCCGCTTCATACCCGTCCATCACGGCAAACTCC
>JAJRPH010000358.1 GCA_024280875.1 Deltaproteobacteria bacterium
CGCACAAAACAGATCCTGATTCATTGTCGCAACGACCACCCTTCCCAAGACGAAGCAATCAAAAAAATTAAAAACCTGATTAACACAAAAACTTCTTGACAGGTTAAGAATTAAACAGCTATAAGATTATTCTTTGATGCGGGGTGGAGCAGTCTGGTAGCTCGTCGGGCTCATAACCCGAAGGTCTCAGGTTCAAATCCTGACCCCGCTACCACAATAAATAATAAGAGGTTGACCGATTTCGGCAACCTCTTATTTTATTTTGACAATGCTCCCCCTTTTCCATTCTCAGAAAAAATTGATCTGCTTATTCAATTCAAACCATCCCTGCATATTACGATTATACCGGTCCGGCTGTCCACCTGAATGCAACCCCTTCACCAAAAATTAATCTCCCGACACCCATGGAATTAGTGCTTACCGAATTAACAATCTGAAAATCAACCGTTTTAAATTATTCTATAAGCATCTCATAAAATTTGATTCCAGATATAGAAATGGAGCTGAGCCTGTGGAAAAATATGTTTATCAAATGTTATATATTGACTACTCAATACTTTTATAGCTATTTTCATTCAAACATTTCGAACATATAAACAGATATTTTTTTAACCGGTGATATCTGTCATGTTGATGAAGAGGGTTATATGAGCACCGGTGAAACCAGACTGTTAAAAAAAATCCATAAAAAAAGAGTCATGGGGTCAAGTCTCCGTTTGACAATTTGTTTTAATTAAGCTAAATTATAAAAAATATTTTCGACATAGAATATAGCATACTGTATTATTCTGATATTTCAGATAGATACAATACAGACAGCTAAAATTAAATTCAAATATCTGTTTTACTTAAAAAAGATTGTGACATGTATCCGACTCTTTTGGGGCATTGTAATGAGCCTGAAAAAGAATATCACATGTGACGCCATTTGAACCAAAGCTCTCCAGGGGAGGGAGGCATTGCTAAAATGATATTTCTAATATTTTTCCCGGCAGGCAATATTGAATTTCTGTCGCTCATTTCCGCCAGCATTTTATTTAAACCACCGATTCAAAGGGTTATCCATACGAATGCATAAGATTAAATAAGCAAACAGAATGTGCTTTTTAATATTGTAAACATTTTACTAACCGAAAAAAGGGAGGGAAACGAATGAAGAAGTTTTTATTGTTATTTTTAGTGCTTTTTTTATGTACACCGGCGGTTGCCGCCAACTGGACGGATAATATCGAAATGGGTGGTGATGTGCGGTTCAGATGGTATAAGCTGAATAACATTTGGGATTTTAATGATGACACCAATTTTGACAACTGGGAAACATTCCGGCTGCGAACAAGACTCCATGTGAAGGCAAAAATCAGTGATGATATCTCTGGATTTGTCCAGTTGGCCAACCAGACTTATGGAAACGGTATTTCAGATGCGGGAGACAATACCAGCAATAAAATCTTTGTGGACAATGCCTATATCACTGTGGACAATTTCTTTGGCTCAAACTTCAAATTTCAGGCCGGACGAATGAACCTGATTTACGGGTCCGGATTTGTACTGTTTGACGGTAATTCACAGTTTGCATCAACATCAATATATTTTGATGGTGTTAAAATCGCTATCCCGCTTGGTGACAATGCCGTTCTGGATACCTTGTATTTTTTGGACGAGGAGAACAGCAGAGCCAACAACCCGGATGACGATATCACTTTAGGCGGCCTCTACCTCACCGCCAAATGTCCGGCCATGGGCGGCAAACAGGAAATATACGCCCTCAATCGCCGTGATGAAACCTTGAGTAAAGATATTTGGATGGTCGGTCTTCGCTTGTCTGACAAATTCGAAAACGGCTTGGATTATTCCGGCGAGGTCGCTTATCAGATGGGAGACTGGAATGAAAGGCAAAATATTGACCAGGAAGCGCTTGGCTATAAACTGGATGCCGGTTTTACTTTAAAAGATGCGACCATGACCCCCAGATTATTCTGCGGCTATATGTCTTTGGAGGGTGATGATCGTAGTAGTACTGATACGAATGAAAGATGGGATGTGTTCTACGGCGGATGGCCCCAATTCGGCGATCTGCTGGCTTGGAAATATGTCAATGTCGGCCCGGCAAATGCCATCACCGACTACGACCCTAACTATAATGAAGGAAGCACCACCGGCGGCGAAGCCGTGTATTCCAATATATCCATGGCAAGTGTCGGCATCAGCGCACAGCTGACAAGTAAGCTTTCAGCAAAATTCACCTATGGCCTGCTCACGGTTGATGAACCGATTGCCGGCGTAGATGACGATTTCGGAGATTATTATCAGCTGCAGGCCAAATACGGCTATTCCAAAAATCTGTCTTTTGCAATTTACACTGCAATGATTGATCCGGGAAAAGCGTTTGTAAATGATGATCAGGCATATGAATTCCTCGTCGAAACAAACTTAAAATTCTAAACATCCTTACTTCCACATTAAAAGGCATGGCCGATTTACGGCCATGCCTTTTTTTATCCGCAAAAATAGCCGATCGTATTAAATTCTTCTGTATTAAATTCTCCTTGATTAATCTCTGATTTTACAATAATAAATAAAAATTAATATAGAAAAATTAACCAGGGGGCAGATTAATGACGAATACCGGATTTCTTAATGACGATCAGGAAACCATTCAATACTTAAAAAAAATTCCGGCGCTTAAA
>JAJRPH010000359.1 GCA_024280875.1 Deltaproteobacteria bacterium
CGAAAAATAACAAAAAAACCGAAAACGCTATCTCAAAAAATAAAATTGCAAGTATCATATTAATAATCAAGGTGTTATATTGTAGTAAAAAAAGTTAACCGGACAGCAGTGATATTACCTGCACTTCCCGCCATTGTCCCCAACAACGGCGATTCATTTGAAAGGACAGCCAATGAGTGACGGTCAGGATAATGCCAGGGGAGTTGAAACATTCATCTCGGAATGGATAAAAACCTCAACGAATTTATGGACCACCTGGGGTAAATCATGGATGGATGCATCTCAAAACATGGCGCCCCGGTTCGAACCTGAAAAAGAAAAAAAGACGGCGCCCGAAGAAGCGCTGCAAACATTCATGCAGTCATTTCAAACGATCAGTGAAGCATTTTCCGAACCGGAAGGCATTGCCGTTCTACTAAAGGGCGCAGATGTTTTACCGGATCTATTTTTAAAAATAATCCGCTCCACATGGGACTCATGTCACAATTTCCAGAACCAGTGGCTGGAAAAGAGTGCTCGCATTGGTGCAAAAACCAAAGCATACCAGTTTGAAAATCTGGATCAGGAGATATTTCAGACCTGGAGCGAAATATATGAAAAAGAATTCCAACAATACCTCAACATACCCCAGCTCGGCTTGAACCGGGTTTATCTCGAGCGCCTGAATAAAGCCCAGGATGCCTTAAATGTGTATGGAACCAAACTGTCTGAATTTCTTTTTGTGCTCTATCTGCCCATTGAGAAGTCCCTCAAGGTACTACAGCAGCAAATGGCTGAAAAAGCAAAAAAAGGCGAACTTCCGGATAATCCTGGTGATTATTACCATACCTGGATAAAGATACTGGAAGGTCATTACATGACGCTGTTCCAATCCAGAGAATATACATCTGTGTTAAATCGCACCATAGGGGCTATGTTGGAATTCAAGTCCCGCAGGGAAGACGTGATGGGGGATATCTTGCAGACGCTTGCCATACCCACCCAGAAGGAACTGGATGGATTATATAAAGAGCTGTATGAGACAAAAAAACGGCTGCGTGTGCTGGAAAAAAAATTTAAGGATAAAGATAAAACATCCTGATTTTCATAAGGAGACAAGATGGGGCAACCCAAAATCAAAGTGGATGTGATCCGGGCCAAGTTGGCTGAAGACGCTGAGAAAGCGCAAACCAGAGCCACCAAAGCTTCCGATGTCCTGCTTGAAAAACTGGATACGGAAATAGCGACTACGCCATACCAGGTGGTTCACCAGGTGGACCGGGTGAAGCTGAAGCACTATGGAACAAAAGTGCGATCCGGGACACCGTTGCTCATCGTTTATGCATTGATCAACCGTGAAACAATGCTGGACCTTCAGCCCGGACGAAGTGTGGTGAAGCGTTTTCTTGATGCCGGCATTGATCTTTACATGATCGACTGGGGCTACCCCCAGAGGAAGGATCGTTTTTTAACCATTGATGATCATGTGAACGGCTATATGGACGACATGGTCGATTATATCCTTGAAAAGTACCAGATCGCCCAGGTCAATCTTATGGGCATTTGCATGGGCGGCTCTTTTTGCGTCATGTACTCAGCCCTGCACCCGGAAAAAATTAAAAACCTGATTACAACAGTGACACCGACTAATTTTGATACGGACGAAGGCTTGTTGCACATCTGGATGCTTGATGTGAATGCAGATCAGATCGTGGATACATATGGCAACATGCCGGGGGATTTAATGAATTTTGGATTTCTGCTGTTGAATCCCGCCCGCCTGATGATTGATAAATACGTGGGCTTTATCGAAAATATGGACAAAAAAATTTTTGTTGAAAATTTTGTCCGCATGGAAAAGTGGATATTCGACAGTCCTGATGTGCCGGGCGAAACATTTCGCCAGTTTATCAAGGATTGCTATCAGCAGAATAAATTGATCAACAGCAAGTTGGAGTTGGGTGGCAAACGAGTGGATTTGAAGAATATTACCATGCCACTATTAAATATTTACGGTCAGTTCGATCATCTTGTTCCCCCTGGAGCGTGCAATTTATTGACGTCAAGGGTAGGAAGCAAGGATGTGGAAGACCTGCGCCTGATGACCGGCCATATAGGCATTTATGTGTCATCAAAAAGCCAGAGTGAATTTACTCCAAAAATTATCAGCTGGCTTGCTGAACACGAAAACAGCAATGAATTGACATGAGGAGATGAAAAAATGTCCCGAAAAACGGATTATTTTAACGCATTTATAAACGTAAGCAAGGCGTTTGGCAGTACGCGCAATAAAGATGACATCTTGAACCTGATTGTTGAAAGCGTCATCGAAACGATGTCAGGTAAAGCAGCCTGTCTGTTTCTGACGGATCAGAAGGGAGAAGTGTTCATTCCGGTTGCCCAGAAGGGACTTTCCGAACGGTATCTGCATGCCAGCCCGATTCAGGCCAAAAGAATCGTAAAAGCCATACTTCAGGGCGGCTTTCTATCATTTGAGGATGCGACGTCTGATCCGCGCCTGGAACACCATGAAGAAAAAAAAGCCGAGGGGATCGCTTCCATACTCACAGTTCCGGTCATGGTTAGCAACAGAGCCATCGGCATATTGTCTTTATATACGGCGAAAAAGCAAAAATTCACGGATGATGAAATCAAATTTTTGGCAGCTCTCGCAGAACATGGCGGCATGGCCATAGAACGCGCGATTCTTCTGGATCGGATTCGTAAAAATTCAAAGCTGTTTTTAAACCTGACGAACAATATCAACGCCAGCCTGGATATTAAAAAAATTCTTCACATTCTGACCCAGGATATCGCAGAAGCACTGGAAATGAAAGGCGTATCCATCCGCCTGTATAACAAAGAAAAGGACCCCCTTGATCTGGTGGCCAGCTATGGATTGAGTAAAGCGTTTCTAAACAAGGGCCCCGTTGATGCCAGGGAGGGGATGCAATTCATCAAAAACGGCGAAACAATTGCAATCACCGACGTGGAGACAGACGAACGCATCCAGTATAAAAAAGAGACCCTTGCGGAAGGTATTGCCTCCATACTGTGGGCACCCATCTTTTCCGGCGAGGAAGCCATCGGCGTCATGCGGCTGTACAGCGAGGTTCAGATGGAATTCCCGGAGGATATGCTGATGATGGTCAATGCGCTGGCCCGCCAGGGCGGACTCGCCATTCAAAATGCCTCCATGTACATAGCGCTGCAGAATGACAAGAAGAGCCTGGAGAATGATATATGGAGCCACCGCATGTGGTTCTGAGTGAAGGCCGGGATGAACAAATCTGCGGCGTCATCGGACAATTCGCATACAAACAGTATAGCTCTCTGTCCGCTTCCTTGCATATTTGTTCATCCCGGCCTTCACACGTTCTTTTTATTGCAAGGCGTGGGCTACTAATTAGTCGCTGAACGGAAACCCTTAACATAGGGTGTCATTACGAGGAGTGAGGAACGAACGACGAAGTAATCCCCTGTCTTTAATGAGATTGCTTCGGTCGTACCTCCCTCGCAATGACAGAAAATTTGTAGTTGAGTGACTTTCCGTTCGATCGATAAGTAGCGGTGGCATTTAGGAAGGATGCCAAAATAGCGATAATTTCACAAACATGAGAGAATAATCATGACCGGAAAAACCATGGATCAGATCAATGTCGGGGATTTTGCGGAATTCGGAAAAACCATTGCTGAGTCGGATATTTATGCCTATGCCGGGTTAAGCGGTGACTTTAATCCCGCACATGTGAATGAAGAGTATGCGCAAAACACATTTTTCAAAAAAAGAATCGCCCACGGCATGCTGGCCGCCGGATTTATCTCAACTATCCTCGGCACAATCCTGCCTGGACCTGGCACTGTTTACATGAAGCAGGAGCTCAATTTTCTGGCCCCTGTGTATATTGGCGATACCATTACGGCTAAGGCCGAAGTTGTGGAAAAAATTGAGGGGAAAAACAGATTACGCCTAAAGACCACCTGTTCAAATCAGGATGGCGCAATAGTGCTCTCCGGAGAGGCCCTGGTAAGTCCGCCCAAAGGAATAAAATAAGCTATCAATCCTCCACAGAAAGAAAAGGTATCAATGGCTCCCGAAAATGATAAGCCCATGTCCGACGGCAGTCATCCCATGCTGACTTCGCTGACGCCTATGCGAATGCGAAAAGGCAAAGTTGTTTCCGCCCAAGAGGCGGTGCAGGTGATACGTTCTAATGATACGATTGCCACCGGCGGATTCGTGGGAACGGGTTTTGCGGAGAAAATCGCTGTTACGCTGGAAGACATATTTCTAAAAACCGGCCAGCCAAAAGGCCTCACACTGGTGTACGCCGCCGGTCAGGGGGACGGGAATCAAAAAGGGCTAAATCATTTCGGGAATGAGGGCCTGGTAAAACGAGTGATCGGCGGGCACTGGGGGCTGGTTCCCCAGTTGCAGAAACTGGCCATCGAAAATAAGATCGTCGCCTATAATCTCCCTCAGGGTGTTATTTCACATATGTACCGGGATATTGCAGCGCACAAGCCCAGAACACTGACGACGGTCGGCCTGCATACATTTGTGGATCCCAGAAATGGCGGCGGGAAACTTAACAGCATCACGACTAAAGATATTGTCGAATTAATAGAATTTGACGGAAAGGAATACCTGGCATACAAGACGTTTCCCATTAATGTAGCCATATTACGGGGCACAACCGCTGACACGGACGGCAATACGACCATGGAAAAGGAAGCGCTCACCCTTGAGTCGCTCTCCATCGCCATGGCCGCTAAAAATTCCGGGGGATTTGTCATTGTCCAGGTGGAGCGAATAGCCGAGGCCGGATCACTAGATTGTCGTCAGGTTAAAATCCCGGGTATCCTGGTGGATTGTGTGGTCGTCTCCGAACCGGAATACCATTGGCAGACATTTGCAGAACAGTACAATCCGGCCTATTCCGGTGAAATCAGGCAGCCCATGCAGTCACTGGAACCCATGCCCGTGAATGAGCGGAAAATCATCGCCCGGCGGGCAGCGTTCGAGCTGGAAGTCAATTCTGTCATTAACTTAGGGATCGGAATGCCGGAGGGCATCGCCCAGGTGGCCAATGAGGAAAAAATTCTGGATTACATGACATTAACCGCAGAGCCGGGGATTATCGGCGGACTGCCCGCTGGCGGATTGAGTTTCGGTGCCGGCACCAACACCGAGGCGGTCATCGACCAACCCTATCAGTTTGATTACTATGACGGCGGTGGCCTGGATTTGGCGTTTTTAGGGCTGGCTCAGGCAGACCGGCACGGCAACCTGAATGTGAGCAAATTCGGCCCCAAACTGGCTGGGGCCGGAGGTTTTATCAATATCAGCCAGAATGCCAAAAAAGTAGTTTTTGTGGGGACATTTACGGCAAGGGGATTGAAAATAAAAGTCGCGCATGGATCGCTGCACATTGAAAATGAAGGCCGGGTGAAAAAGTTCGTCAGAACCGTCGAGCACGTCACCTTTTCCGGTGCTTATGCGGCCACTAAAAAACAGCCGGTCATGTTCATAACCGAACGCTGCGTTTTTTCGCTGACCCAAAACGGTATGGAGCTCATAGAAATCGCTCCGGGCGTTGATCTGGAAAAAGACATATTAAGCCAGATGGATTTTAAACCGATCATCCGGCAGGATCTGCAGATAATGGATAAACGCATCTTTGACCCGGACCCCATGGGGCTCAAAGATGATATGTTAACCGTGCCATTGGAACAACGCCTTAGTTATGATCCTGAAAAGAATCTCTTTTTTATCAATTTTGAAGGATTCAATGTGAATACCATGGAAACAGTCAAAGAGATTGATACGGCCGTGCGCCGGATTGTCGGACCTCTAAACAAAAAAGTATTCACGATTGTTAATTATGATAATTTTGCCATCAATCCTGACATGGTCGACCCTTACACTGACATGGTAAAAAAACTGGTCAAAGATTGTTATATCGGTGTTACCCGTTATACAACGAGTACATTCTTACGCATGAAACTGGGCGATGCGCTTGCCCGAAGGAATGTGGCTCCTCATATATATGAAAGCGGCAGCGAAGCCGAACAGGCACTGAATAAAATGGTTTGAAAGGAATAAACATGATCACATATTTGTACTGGGCAGGTGTAATCGGGCTGACAGCAGCTATTCTCTTCGGCGTCGGGGTTAAAGCAAAAAAATGGAAACCCGGACTGATTGTATCCGTTCTTATTCTGGCAATCGCATGGGGGGCGTACACATTCCATTTCCAACAGATTTTTGTAAAACGTTATGGCGGCGTGATGACAATTAAGATTCCGGACGGCCAGCGCCATATAGGCGCGACATGGAAAGATGATAATCTGTGGATTGAAAACTTTGACCCGAAAACCAATACCTGTATTTTCAGTGAGTATTCCAAAGGCAATGTGCTTGAAGGCAAAGTCATCATAAAAAACTGCAACCCGCTAATGCCCCGGGAATAGGGTTTCTTAACAACTGAGATTAAAGCCGTATATCAGAAGATTCGGTTTTTGGGGGTATGAACGCGTTCTCTGTCTGTGGTAAATATATATGAAACGTGGCCCCAAGACCGAAATCACTTTCAACGGTTAAAAATCCCTTATATGCTTTAACCAGTCCCTGGACAATGGAAAGGCCGAGTCCTGTCCCCTCCCCCTTCGGTTTTGTCGTAAAATACGGATCAAACATTCGGTCCATTACTTCCGAAGAGATCCCACCCCCCGTATCACTTATGCTAAGCTTCAAAAACGCCCCTGGTTTGAAGTCAGGATGACCTGCAACATCTTTTTCTCCTAACTCAATATTACTCAGACTGATTCCCAGTATCCCGCCTTTGTCTCTCATTGCATGGGCCGCATTCGTACAAAGATTCATTATAATCTGATGAATCGGGATGTCATCCGCGTCAATAATTCCACTGGCGGGATCAATATCCATTTGAATGTCAATGGTTGCCGGCAAAGATACCTGCAACAATTCCCCGGTTTCCTTAACAATCTGTGAGACCCGGACCTGCTTTCGTTCAAAATCACTTTGACAGCTGAATGCAAGTACCTGCCTGACCATGCCCCGTGCACGGTTACAAGCCTTGATCACATTCTGCAAGTGCTGTTTGAGCTTTTCATCGTCTGAAACCCTTAACAGCGCAATTTCCGTGTATCCCATAATAGCAGACAAGATATTGTTAAAATCATGGGCAATTCCGCCGGCAAGTGTGCCGATGGCTTCCATCTTCTGGGCCTGTCGAAGCTGCTTTTCCAGCTGACGGTTCTCAATCTCTTGTTTTTTTCGTTCATCGATATTATGGATCACGACCGTTGCACCTACAGGAGTTCCGTCTTTATAGATATATCTGGCATTTAAAAGCACCCATATCTTCTTCCCGTGTTTTGTCTTGACCTGGTACTCTACTGAATCGGATATTTTTTCTCCGTTAAAAAGCTTTTCCAAACGAGCAATAAAAATTTTTTGACTTTCCAGTGTCAGTAAATCATAAACACTCATCAACAACAGTTCCTCTCTGGAGTAACCGGAGTATTCACAAAACACATCATTGACGCTGGTCAATTTTCCCTTGATAAAATCGATTTCATAAATACCAGTCGGCGCATGATTTACTAATTGACGATATTTTTCTTCACTTTCTTTCAGTTCATTTTCCGCTTGTTTGCGGACGGTCATGTCCCTGACGATGCCCCTAAACCCTATTATTTTTCCATTTTCATCGTAAATCAACGAAACAGACGCATCAATCTGACATTTTTCTCCGCTGCTTTTGATGATCTCCAGGTCAAACCCTTTAGACGGCTCACCGGTGGTAAACACACGATTAAACGTTTTGTAAACTTCATCAAAATTCTTTTTTTCAATAAAAGCCTGATGGTTCATAACCATCAGCTCCTTTCTTGAGTGCCCCAGGATTTTGCACAAAGAATCATTAAAAAATACAAAATTTCCGTCTGCATCGACCTCATAATAGCCATCTTCAATATTATCTAAGATTGACCGATATCGCTCCTCGCTTAATGCCAGGGCCCGTTCGGATTTATCCAAACGAAATGTAATTTTGAGAAAATAAAACGATAGAATCGGGGCAATAATTAATGGAATAATCGCACTCCTGGTAACTCCGGCAATTGAAAAGTCTCCCCAAAAAAAGGATATGACCAAATACAAAAAAATCGAAGTCAAACATGCGATAGCCGTTATACCGATTGCGGCTTTAAAAAGCCCAATCTTTCTCATCCATTCATAGGCCATTGGTCTCACCTGGAAAAATACAAAAAAGTCTCAAAAAAATTTTACGTTAAATATATACTAATACATTATAAAGGCTTATGCACACTACAGTATTCAGCTCCCGGGGCAGGCTTTTTTTTACATAGCTTACCACTTTTAGTCTGGGCAATGCATATTCCAGGTTTTTCAGGCAAGGCTGCTTTGGTATTTACTTTTTTCTTTTGTGGGGGCGTTTTTTCCTTTACGGGTTTGACGGATTTTACCGCAGACACATCCCGGCCATCTTCAACCAGCGGCGTGATGTCCACTTTGCCGGTCTTTGCAATATCATACAGAAAATTAAATTCTTCTTCAAAGTATTCCAAAATAGCATCCGGGTCCGGCACCAGTCCCTCATCGGTCACAAGGCCGATCCCGACCTTGCCGGCATAGCTGAAAATGCTGATTCCCATGCCGACCCGGCCGGTCCTGGGAACCCAGCCGATAAAGTTTTCAATCTTTTTGCCCGCGAAATAAAGCGGCTCCTTGGGTCCGGGAACATTGGTCATAACCGTTGACGCCTTGTTGGCAAAAAAGTTGGAAGCGGTTGTGGCAATACTGGCTGACGATATGCCAAGCGCGTTTAAGACCATAAATGCAACATACGCATCCGGCGACTGCTTGAGAAGGTCCATGCGTTTTTTGACTTCTCTTAAGCGTAAAATCGGGTCTTCGATATAAACCGGCAGGGCAAGAAAAACCAGGCTGAATTTATTGCCCAGCTCAAACGCAGTTCCGGGTTCACGGACGTTGACAGGAATTGCAGCGCGCAGTTCAGTTTTATTTGTCCGGTCGCCTCTCATAATCAGATACCGCCGCAGCGCTCCGGCAACCGTTGCAATCAGCACATCATTGATCGTGGCATCCACCGCTTTGCTGACGGTTTTAACTTTCTCCAACGCCATAAGATTCGTCCAGGCAACACACTTTCGCACCTTCAACGGCCCTTTCAGGGAAGTTTTGGGATCAGAAGGCATCATGGCAAGCTTTCCCAAAACTGTTGCCGTGTCAACCGACAGATTAGCAGTGCTCTTTGCGAATTTCTTCACATATGACGGATTTGCTATCACCTTTGACCACTCCGCAATCAGCTTTCCGCCGACTATCTGGGTTTTGTCGATAACCCCTGACACACTTGTCAGCAATTGCCCGGCAGGGATGAAGGACGGCGGCGACCATTTCTTTTTTTTCTTTTTGAGTTTATCACCGAACAGGGGCTTCCCTCCCGGCTCTGTGTCCGCAGTGGAGAGCAGCACATAGACCAGGGAAATACCATCGGCAATACAATGATGGAGTCGGAAAAACAACGCGCATCCTTTTTTATAATTTTCAATCAGATGGCATGACCACAGAGGCTTGGTCCGGTCCATGGGGATAGTCATCAAATCACTGACCATGCGCTGAAGCTCTGGTTTCCCGCCTGCTCCCGGCAGGGCCACCCGGTGAAAATGAGACCGGATGTCAAAATAAGGATCAAACTCCCAGCTGGCGACCCCGACACCCGTCAATGGGGTGACAACGCGCTGCTTAAAACGGTCAAACGCGCACAGCCGGTTTTCCAGTGTTAAACAGGCCTGATCATAATCAAGTGTTTCCTTAAATTCCATAATGCCGGTGATAACCATCAGGTTGGTGGGATGATCCATCTGGAGCCAGAAATTGTCAGCATTGGTCATTGTCTCAGCCATAGTACACTCCTTTTAAAAAATGTTCTCGCAGAATTATTTTTTTAAGTGAAAAAAGGGCCGGAAGCCTAAAGGGTTTAGTTATTATATATACCCGATGAATGGTTCAATGTCACCATTATTATAACAAAGCTTTTCAATGGAATGCAAAAGGGTTCGCAGAATCGGGGCCGGATTTGTAATCAGCTTATGGTTCCCACGGTCCTTTAGTTTAACCGGTTAATTAGAATACCCCACGGTGTTTAATTTTGTTTTGGATATTTTAAATGCGCAATTAAAACTGTAAAATGGATAATTTGTATTTGCATCTGCGTTTTTCTGCGTGGGTCTGCGGCTAATCATAAAGCAAGGTTTTACAATCTCTTAATTTCTTTTCGAATTTACAGATAAGAGAAAATTTACTGTGGCGGCTTCTCCTTCCTCTTTGACTTTAAAACCAGTTTCATCTACTCTGGTTAATTTTTAACATGATAGTGTCTCGTCAAGGATGGACTGACGATATACTATATATCAGAATTAATACATTTTAATAATCAAGCCGGCAGAGAATCAATGAACAAAAAATATATACAATACGATGATGAGCAGGATGAATTATTCGAGGATGAACTTTTCCACGATTACCACAGAAACAAACCCGGCAGCGGTTTTAACTATGTTATTGGTGATATTGTAAAAATTTATCCAAATGCCGTGCTCGTCGGTGCAATTGCAGCATCAAAATACATTCGACCGCCGATCAGGCCACGGGTGACATATGATGTGGATATTTTATTATCAGAAAGTGATTTTGAGGCATTCCTTGCCGATGACCTGCCCGAAGATTCTTTAAAAAATATGGAAAAATACTTTACGGATTCAGACTCAGCAAACCACAGCCTGCAACATAAAAGTACAGGTATTTATGTTGATTTTTTATCCACTGAAAGCACACCGCTGAAAAAAAGATTGATCCGGCACATTCTGGAAAACAGGAAGAAAACAACAAATATATTAAAACTTGGGGATTCAAAGATTGATATTGTAAAACCCGAATACTTAATTGCATTAAAATTGAACCGGTATTACAAAATTCCGCGGACAGAAAAGGGATTAAGCGACCGCCTGGATATTACCAAAATTTTAAAGACATTAATTTCAAATTCCATATCGTTTAGCTTCAGTGGCGTTAAGGAGTTCATGAATAAACAGGAAACCATCTGTTTTAAAAAAATTTATGACGATGTTGAATTTGAAATAAACGCGGAAAAAAAGCTTCAAAAGGATTTGTACCAGCAGTCCATGTATATTATTGATTTTGAAGCATCCGGCCTTGGCAAGGATTCCTATCCTATTGAAGTGGCCTGGGGAGACGGCAGGCATCCCGTAACTTCATTTTTGCTGAATCCCGAGAGCATGAATGGCTGGACCGACTGGGATCCCAGAAGTTTAGAATTCCATGGCATACCCAGAGATAAACTAATCAAAAAAGGTGAAGACCCAAAACGCATCGCTGAAATAATGGTCAAAGAGCTGGCCGGAAAAACATTATATTCGGATGAACCGCGATATGACAATATGTGGAAAGACCGGCTGCTCAAAGATTCCGGTTATGATCCCGGATTGATTCGGATTAAAAATTTAAAATATTTTTTAAACAAGATGATCAAAGCCACATCCCCTAAGATGAAGTTCACAGATCTTCTTGAAGAATTTTCAGCAAAAACCGAAAACCCGCACAGGGCCGGGACGGATGTCTCATGGCTGTTTGAATTTGTGGATTTTGTGAGAGATACAGTATTTGATTTTGTGCCTTAGCAGCCTGATATGTGAACTGTTTGCAGGATCAGGAAAGTATAATCATATAATCGATGATGGCCGTTTACCTTTTTTTCATTTCTTACCACAATACCTTCGCATTCCACATACATCACATCATCCGGAGCCCCTTCATCAGGAAGCATTAAAATAATGTTAAGGCTTGTCATCATAGCAATGGGCCAGTTGACCCGGCAGCATGCCCCGCTCATACTCAAATTGATTGTCTCCGCACTCACGTTGTGTTTATCCGCCTTCAGATTCATCGGGATACTGGTTTCGATCCTGGGATATCGACGTCTTTCTCTTTCAGAAGGAATATTTTCCAGTTGCTGCATGATGAATGCCTCCCTCGCAAAAATGGATTAAAAATTTGAAATCTTTCAAATTGTCAAAAAACAAATACCGTTCAGAAGCGCCCTAATCTTTAGAGAGATACCGTATATCCGTCCGGAACCGCAAAACCAGATACCTGTTTTATCTATTTTCAAGCAGTTGATTTTGTCCGACAAGAGTTCCAATACAGGGCGGTCGGTTACGGATTTTGAATTGTTGAAACGATAAATATTTGGAACTTTCTAATTACACAGGATAAAATTAACGTTAAAGTTAATTTTACTTGATCATATTATATAAAATTAGTAGAAAAATATTGGGTTTATAAATTTGTATTTTGGGCTTGGCTGTCTCTGATACGTGAATTTGTACGCCTTGATTTTTGAGACGATTTGTGGTGGCATATTACAAAGAGGGGTTTAACCCGGTCAAAATCTGGGTAACGGATAAATATGTTCGCGCCGTGCGGGGGGGCATGGGCGAAGTGAAGACCGCGGGAAATTATGCGGCCAGCCTGTATGCCGGCGAGGAAGCCCATCTCGGCTACACCCAGGTGTTGTGGCTGGATGGCGTGGAGTTAAAGTACATCGCTGTCCTTTCTCCGGTTGGGGAAGTCATGTATAAGGACAAAGTCATGAAGATCGGTGATGGTAAAGTGGGCAAGTGGTCGCAGAAATTTTTCAATGCCATCACGGACATTCAATATGGCGTGGCCGATGACCCGGACGGGTGGGTCATGCCTCTTGATTAACAGCATTAGCATTCATCAAAATTTTTAATCAAAGGCTGTCCGGTGTCCTCTGGATGGCCTTTCTCTTTATAAACAATTTAACATATCGAATTAATTCTGTTTCTATTACCGTTATCATGCCTCTGGCGGTATTGGCCGGTATCATATTAAACAAGCATCTTCTCGAACTTCTTTTTACTGAGAAGAAACCGAACCAGACCGGCGGCTTTGTTTCAAATTACTTTTTTTGAATAATTCACCTTCTCAAGACTGCCCCAAAAAAAGAAAGGCGAAAAGTTGTAAAAAAGGATGCTATGAATTCATATCTCAAGTTTATCACAAAAAGACCTGTTCTTGTGTTAATCGGACTGCTGGCCATTACCGCTGCATTGTCCTACGGGATGCGTGATCTCCAATTCAACAGCTCTATCGAAGCGTTTATGCCGAAACATGATGAAGATTATATCAAATACATGAAAACAAAACAGGTTTTCGGGGATAACGGCCGCTTTATGATTATGGCGGTTTCAGCAGATAATCTGTGGAGCGCGTCTACATTTGAAAGGATTAATGATCTTTTGACCGATACCGAGGAATACAAGGATTTTAATGCGCAAAAAGAAAAAACACGGCTGAAAAAGTTTAATGAAGTGGCCGGCCGGGGCGCCGTTTGCCTGAAGAATTTTTATGACCGGTTCCCGGATGACCCCGCGTTTGTAAGATTCCTGAAACGCAAAGCCCCCTCGGATTTCAAAACAACCGACATGCTCCCTGAAGATGCCGTCAAAAACCTCAGGGCATCGATCCTTGATGATATCGAATTGAAACGGATCGAGATCATCGATACCATCCTCTCCCCTTTTAACGCAGAAGATATTACGGGCAAAAATGATACCCTCAAGGCATACGATCTCATAGAAGAGGATGAAAGCGGCAGGCGGATTATCCCCCGCACAAAAGATGGGATCAATCAATTTAAAAAACGGCTTACAAGCAATCCCGCCTTTAAAAAAGGCATTTATGCAACAGACCCTGAGACCGGCAAAATCACCGATTTTGCAATTATCATCAGGTTTGCCGGCAGCATGGACAGGACCCGAATGGTGGGCGAACTGACCGACATCATTAAACCCTACAAGGATTTAAAGGTGATCGTTTCAGGCGTCCCTTTCCTTGACAAACGCTTTAACGATTATATCCATGAAGACCTTCGCAGGAATGTTCCCCTGGTTATCCTGATGGCGACGATTATCTTCTTTTTTAATTTTAAATCGATCCGGGGGGTGATTCTCCCTCTTACCACCCTGCTCATGGCAGAACTCTGGACGTTCGGACTTATGGGGCATCTTGGTTATGAAATAACGACCGTGGGGGGTACGCTTCCGCCGCTTCTTGTTGCCGTGGGGAGCTCCTATTCCATTCATATTCTGAACCAGTATTATGCTGATTTTGAGATTATCCGAGAAAAAGGGCGGAAAAAAGGTCTTCAGATCGCCATGTCCCATATTTCGACCACCGTCTTGCTGGCCGGTTTAACGACTTTTGCCGCTTTTATAACCTTTTTAACAAGCCAGGTGTCGGCCATACTCGAGTGGGGGGTATTTTCCGCCATCGGTGTCATGTTTGCGGTATTTATCTCAATAACGTTTATCCCCGCAAGCTTAACCCTCCTTCCGCACAGGTATCCATCCTTATTGATGGGGAAAAACAAGGTTCGGAAAACAAGTATCATCGATAAAGCCCTTGCTTTCATAGCAAAGCTAACCGTCAGGCACCATAAAAAGGTCTTTGCCGTGGTTGCTGTTGTTTTTTGTATAGCTGTGGCGGGTACGCTGAGGCTGAAGGTGGATACGGACATGCTCCATTATTTTAAGGACGATGATTCGGCAAAAATAGATGTCCTTAAAATCGGCCATAAGTTCGGCGGCGAGTGGGGGTTTGATATTACCATCGATTCCGGGAAGATTGACGGGATCAAGCAGCGCGAATTTCTGGAGACAATTGAAGAATTAAGACGCTGGCTTATGGCGGACGCAAACAAGGATTTAAAAATCGGCCGGACGGACGCGTTTTCGGATTTTATAAAACGGATGCACATGGCCATGAACAACGATGATCCGGATTATTATAAAATACCTGAAAACAACCTCGACATTCTCGATTATCTGGAAATTTACTCAGGGGATGATGATGATTCCGACGGCAGGGTGGACGCGTTTGAACCCTTTGTAGATCCCGATTTTCAAAAATGCAATATTCTTGCCAGACTGGCCGCGAAATCAGGTAAAGGCATTGGAACCGAGGAGATAAACTATATTATCCATAAAATCAGGAAGCACCTTGCCGAGAACCTTCCCAAGCCGTATTCATTCGAAATTACCGGTTTTCCGATAATCAATGCCAGGCTTGCCCACTATATTGTAACCGGTCAGATGCAGGGGTTGTTTCTGTCGCTCTTGATCGTGCTGGTTGTTATTATTTTTCTTTTCCGAAGATTGAAAGCCGGCCCCTTGTCATTAATTGATATGGGGATGACGATTCTTATAAATTTTGGCATCATGGGGTGGTTTGGGATCAGCCTTGATATGGTTACCTCGATAATCGCCGCAATTACAATCGGTATAGGGGTGGATGATACCATCCATTTCCTTAACAGATACAGATCTGTTAAAAAAGAAAACGTCAGTATCCCTGAAGCAATTGAACAGACGATTTATGTATCAGGCAAGGCGATCATTTTTACATCCCTTGCCCTAATCTTCGGTTTTCTGGTAATGGTGACATCACATTTTCTGCCCATGGTCTTATTCGGTCTCCTGGTGGCGCTTACAATGGTGAATACCACCATCGGTTCCATCATTCTCATACCCGCGGCAATCCGTCTTACCGGGATTGATCTTTCCCCGCCGCGCGCTGTAGGGAAAGATCGGAAAGGATAACATCATAAAAGCGATCACCATCCGGGGCATTGAGCCTTTAGTTGATTGGCTTCAAATAGAACCAAAGATACCGATTATTCAAACTCTCCATGCTTTCCAACACCTTAAATATACAGTCTTTTTTTTCAATAAGTACTGTCATAGTTTAATCCTAATTCTTTTGAACGCTGATAAATCAGTCGCGCGGCTTTTGCGTCGGCTGATTAGCCTTGTTGACTGCATTAATCTTTATATTTATTTGGGCCTTCACGAATGTATTTGAATATTTTGTTCAGTTCTTCTTTGGTGCTAAATTTTTCATACATTTGAGGTACAGATTTTTCTAAGTATCTAAGGGTTCTTTTTGCTTTGTCTTCATCAATTTTCATTAGGCCCTTATAGTCATTGCGCAAGTCAAGCCAATCTTTACTGCTATACGGATTAGATTTAAACTTTTAGTATATCATGAATACCTAAAAATGTACCGTCCGAAACCTCAACCATTCTATCTGCTACTCTTTGGACCTGATCAAGATAATGAGACACCATAAGAATCGTGCACTGGCTTTTTAATTCAACCAGAAGGTCTTCGATGACCGCACTTGCAGTTTCATCCAGAGAGGAAGTCGGTTCATCCAGCAACAGAATTTCCGGTTCAAGAATCAGGGCTCTTGCAATGCACAAACGCTGCTGCTGCCCCCCGGATAAGGATCTTGCATCATCGCTCAGACGATCTTTGACTTCATTCCACAAAAAGGCCTTCTTTAATGCCTGTTCAGCTTTTTCACGGATCAGGTCCTTTTCTTTGCATCTTTTTAGTTTTAAGGGAAAAGAAATGTTTTTCATGATACTCATAGGGAGCGGATTGGGCGCTTGAAAAACCATCCCGACCTTGCGTCTCAATTCAAATAAATCAAACGATGGCTCATAAATATTGCAATACGTATCGCCAAACAGGATCGAGACGTCTCCTTTCATTTTTGCTTTTGGCGTGCTTTCCCAGAGACGGTTAAGGACAGTCAGAAAAGTAGATTTCCCTTTGCCTGAAGGTCCGGTTATCGCTGTTATTGCCTGTTTTTCGAATTCAACCGAAATATCATTCAGCACGATGTTTTTACCATAAGCAAAAAAAAGATTTTTAATTTTGATTTTAGGTATCTGAATCAAGTTATATCCTTTTTAAAACCGATAAAGCATATGATCGGAAAGCCGGCGTTTGATAAAAAATGCCAGAGAAAAAAGCACGACACAAATCATAATTAGAATAATTGCCGCACTGAATCCGCTCACCAGCTCTTTGGAATCCGCATATTGGGAAGATATATAATAAATATAAAACGGCAGGGCTTCATAACCGGCCATTACCGATTTTGGGACGCCTGCTGTCGCGACAACACCGGTCAGCATGATCACGGCAGTATCCTCAGCGCACCTTCCTATTGAAAGGACAACACCACTGACGATCCCTGAAAGTGAATGGGGAATAAGAACATAAACAATATTTTGGAAACGTGAAGCACCGAGCGCAATGGCGGTTATGCGAACATGATCCGGTATACCTTCAATTGCAATCTGAGTTGTCCGAATAAGATAGGGCAACACCAGAAAAGCCAGAGACAAGGCCGATACCAGCAGGCAAGGATAAATGCTTTCCAGAAAATGATGATGCAGAAATACCGCCACTGAAAATCCGAAAAGGCCGATTACAATCGACGGTATACCCGCCAGAATATCAAAAATGATACAGAATACCTGCCGGATTCTTTTGTTTGCGTATTCCGCCATGTAAATTCCAGCAGCTACTCCCACCGGAATGGCGATGCTAACGGACAGAACCACCAGCATCAAAGTTCCGAGAATTGCCGGGAACAGACCGTTAAAGACAGGCTGACGAAACATCAACGCATCCAGAGGGCGAACATTGCCAAAAATCAAGGACAAATCAAGGCCAGAAAGCCCCATGCAAAAAAGATATCCCAAAATACATCCCACCGCTCCGACAAGAATGGCCCCGCAAGACCATGCATAAAAAATAAACAGTTTTTCCATCATTCGATTCACCTCTTTTCAGGCTCCGATATCATTGACATGCCACGGATAATAAGTACCAGAAGGCTCGTAAACCCGTAAAGGACGATACCGCATGCGAATAATGCCTTAAATTCAAAACTATCAAAATCAGCAGCAATCACCAGTGCAATGTGGGCTGTGAGCGTTCGTGCGGGGTCAAAGACTGAACCCGGAACGGCTACAGCATTTCCGGCAATCATCAACGCGATCAGGGTATCTCCCATGGCCCGTCCCAGTGACAATAAAATCCCGGCAAAAATTCCCCTTAGAGAGCATGGAATAATGACAAAAAAAAGTTTTTGTGCCCTATTGCCGCCCAACG
>JAJRPH010000360.1 GCA_024280875.1 Deltaproteobacteria bacterium
AATCTGGTCAATTCTTACCGGCAGCTCATCAAGCTCTGATTGAACTTTTGCAGCAGCAGCTTCCTTTTGTTGCAACTCAATTAACAATTCGATCTGTTCTCTTGTGATTTTATTCATCTTGTCTTCCAAAAAATTTCTATGGGCTAATTAATATTATTTTACTCAATATTTAAAAAAAATTTATAAATATTGAAACGGATCATCTTCCTCTTTCAAGGCTTCGACACGGACATCGAGGCCCTTTTCCCTTATCATTACATCAAGCCAACCAGCGACCAAATCAATCATCAATACTTCAGATGCAAAATGTCCGACATCAATCAAGCCGCGCTGGTTCATTTCCGCATCTTTGGCATCATGAAATTTCAGGTCTCCGGTAATAAACACATCCGCGTCTGTTTCAAAAAACTGATGCATTAAACCTGACCCGCTGCCAGTGCAGACGGCTATTTTTTTTACTATCATATCCAATGCACCGGAGACTTTTACAGTTGAAAGCCCGAATTTAAATTTTATTTGCTCAGAGAAGGCGGCTAAATCGATCGGGTTTTCCAGTTCGCCGACTCGCCCGATGCCCTGGTTGCTCTCAACAGAATGCAACGGATAAATATCATCTGAAGTCAGCAAAGTTAAATTTTTAAGCCCTATTTTTTCAGCAAACAAATCATTCAACCCGCCTTTGACACTATCCAGGTTGGTATGGGCTGAAAAAATCGCCAGGTGGTGGCGAACAGACAAATTAAGTATTTCACCCAGCGGAGTATCAAGAATTAAATTTTTTAAGGGCTTAAATATGAGCGGGTGATGGGTAATCAGCAGGTCCGCATTCTTTTTACATGCTGCCTGAACCACTGATAGCGAGGGGTCCAATGCGACAACCACATGATTCACCGGCCAGTTCCGATCTCCGCACTGCAGACCGGAATTATCCCAATCTTCGGCAAGATGTCGGGGCGCCAGGTCTTCCATCACTGCAATGATATCATTAACGACGCTCATGATTTAAACCCGTCATTTGAAAAGCATATAAAAAAAGGCGTGAAGTTCTGTCTCCACGCCTGCAATAGTCTTATTTGATATGTTGTTTGCTTAATGTAAATCATCGGCTGAGTATGGGCCCACCTGGATTCGAACCAGGGACCGACCGGTTATGAGCCGGTGGCTCTGCCAGCTGAGCTATGGGCCCGTAATTATATTTTTTGTAAGTTCTGATTTCTATCTTCTTATCCAATACTTTGTCAAGTGCTATGTTGATATTTAAATGCCTTTCAGCGTTTAGGGAAGTGGAAAAAATTAATATACCGGAATTACACAGAATTTTTGGTTGTATTCAAGGCACGTTAACAGGCGCATAACAGGTTATGTAACTGTTAACGCAACGAAGAAGACGACCAAAAAGGCAAGCAAGTTTGGTATATTAATATTTGGAAGTTCCCTTAAGTATCAATAAAATGTTTCAGTTTGCGGCTACGGGTAGGATGCCGAAGTTTTCTCAAGGCCTTGGCCTCAATCTGGCGAATTCGTTCCCGGGTGACGGCAAAATCACTACCCACCTCTTCTAATGTATGATCCGCTTTTTCACCGATACCAAAACGCATTCGCAGTACTTTTTCCTCCCTGGGGGTCAATGTCGCAAGCACCTTACGGGTTTGTTCGGATAAATTAAGACTGATTGCTGCTTCAGAGGGAATCATAAAGGACTTGTCCTCGATAAAATCACCCAGATGACTGTCATCTTCCTCCCCAATAGGCGTTTCAAGGGATATCGGTTCTCTGGCAATCTTTAACACCTTTCTGACCTTATCAAGAGGAACTTCCATTTTGTCAGCAATCTCTTCAGGCGTTGGTTCCCGGCCGAGTTCCTGTACCAGATACCTTGATGTCCGTATTAGTTTATTAATTGTTTCAATCATATGAACCGGAATACGGATGGTTCTTGCCTGATCGGCAATGGCGCGGGTGATGGCTTGGCGAATCCACCAGGTTGCGTATGTACTGAATTTATACCCTCGGCGATATTCAAATTTATCCACCGCCTTCATCAACCCGATATTTCCTTCCTGAATTAAATCAAGAAACTGTAAGCCGCGATTGGTGTATTTTTTGGCAATGCTGACCACAAGACGCAGGTTGGCTTTAACCAGCTCCCCCTTTGCAAGCTTTGCCATAAAGTGGCCATCTTCAATGTTGGAGACAACACGTTTTAATGTCCGGGTGTCAGCTTTCAGTTCTTTTTCGCGCTGTTCTATCTGGGTATGAAAGAATCTCAAATCATTAAAAACATTGATGATTTCCTTCTTTTTCGCTTTACAGCATTTACCGGCCCATAGGGCAAATTTTTTCTCGCTGGTCTCGAGTTTATCCCGCACATCATTAACCGGGGCGTCAAACATTGAAGCGCACTTAGAGAACACCTTGTTTGTGGTATCAAACCATTCCACCTGCTCCACAATCATTCCTTCAATGCCGTCAATTACATTGCTCTCAAGACGCCAATCTTTGAAGTATTCGAATATTTTCCGATTGCGGCGCCGGACAGAACGTTTGACCCGTCGTCGTTCCTCCGTATCTATTTTCTTTGAGGAAAAAAGCGTCTCCCGTAATTCCTGATTTTCTTCGTCGATTTGTTTGATCGCATCAATCATTTCCAGAAATTTTTCAATCTGGATGGATTCATCAACGATAGTATCGCCTTCATCAATGTCACGCAATACATGCTTGGGCCGAAGTGTTCCGGCAGCGATCTGATCTCCCAGATTGATAATACTGTCGACCCCCAGGGTCGTTTCAAGCATGGCTCTTAAAACTTCCTGTTCGCCGGCTTCAATTTTTTTAGCGATTACAATTTCTCCCTCACGGGACAACAAAGTCACCATCCCCATCTCACGCAGATACATCTTAACCGGATCAGTTACCGTTCCGTAAGTCGAAAGCGAATCTACTTCTTTGGTTTCGGAAAGCTTACCCGCATCATCTTTTTTTTCCGATGCTTTTATCTTCTTTTTTTTCTCTACCACCTCGATGTCCTGATCATCAAACCACAGCAACGTTTCATCGATTTGATCCGGGGTCATCATCTCATCAGGAAGTCCTTTGGTGATCTGTGCTATCGTTAAATATCCCTGCTTTTTCCCTTTAGTAACGAGTTTATCCATTTGCTTCTGCGGGACAATATCGGGGTCGCCTGTTTTTTTAGTCGGCTTTTTTGCCATGAATCCGTGCCTCCTGAAAGATATTTTACGTAAAAGATGAGATTTTATTTATTATTACCGTTAACGATTTACCGATTGTTCCTGTTTTTTTCTTAAAAGTTCGAACAACAATTCTTCGTCATTGCTTTCCTGAGCAGATTTAATTTGACTCAACAAACTGTTTTGCCGTCTTTCAATGCCATTTATAAATTGAGACAACAGTTGCTCACAATTATTTAAATCCCTGCATTCATCTTCAATGACCAATGATGCAAACATATTTTTGAGGTCTGCCGACTCCAGATGATTCATTAATCCCGGAGTTTCTTCATCGCCATATATCGGATGTTCAAGCACTATTTTTGCAATTTCAATCAGCCTTTTATCAGAAAAATAATCCAACACCCTTCTTTCTTTAATCTCAGGCAATATTTCCGGAGATTTCAACATCATAGAAACAATCTGCTTTTCGACCTTGATCATTTCAGATTCAATCAAAGGCTCGCTTTCGGATAGAGACGGTTGGCCATCATTATCTTTTAAGCGGTTGTTCTGCCTGGTTGTTTGATTAAATCTCTTTTCTCCGGACTTTATTTTTTCAATAATGGCGTTTTCATTAACACTCAAGCGCTCAGCAAGATATTTAATATAAATGGACCTTGCCACATTGTCATTGATCTCCAATAAGGGCTGTTGAAGGTCGGAAATCACTCTGACCTTTCCTTCCATCGAAAGGCCATTGGTCTTAATCGAAGACTCAATCAAAAATTCTACCATTCCGATCGCTTTTTCCGATACCTTTTCAAATGCCTCCCTGCCAAATTCAAAAATAAAAGAATCCGGATCATACCCTTTGGGTAAAACAATAACCGCCGCATCCATTGATGCGTTCATAAACAGAGAGATACTCCGGCGGGCTGCTTTGAGGCCAGCCTCATCTGAATCAAAAACCAGAAAAGCCTTTTGAGCAAAGCCTCTTCGTAAGGCATTGACATGTTCAACCGTCAGTGACGTCCCAAGTGTTGCGACCGTATTAGTGACACCATGCTGATAAAGGGCGAGCAAATCAAAATAGCCTTCAACAATATAAACATTCCCTGTTTCACGGGATTTATTTTTTGCCGTATGTGCCCCATATAACGAACGGCTTTTATGATAAATAGGGGTTTCCGGCGAATTTAAATATTTTGGCTTTGAGTCATCCAGTACCCTGCCGCCAAACCCGATGATCTGGTTTGTCATATCAAAAATCGGGAACATCACCCGATTTCTGAACCGATCGTAAAACCCGGAATCTTTTCGAGGAACTATCAGTCCGGTGTTTTCCGCAAGTGAATGCGAAACATTTAATTTCTTGTAAAACCGGACCAGATTATCCCACCCGTCCGGTGCAAAACCAAGGCCGAATTGTGTAATTATTTCCTGTCGGAACCCCCTTTTTTCAAGATAAGCCATGGCCTTTTGACCGGATGATCGGCCGGAAAGCTGATCCGTAAAAAAAGCCATGACCTGTCTGTTCAGGTCAAACATCTGCTGTCGCAGAGAAACAGCGGCTTTCTGTGACGCCGACATATTCCGTTCCGGCAAGTCAATGCCATATCTTCGCGCCAGAGACTGGACCGCTTCCGAGAATCCGATTCCCTCGTGTTTCATCAAAAAACTGAAGACATCCCCTCCGGCACCACATCCAAAACAGTGGAAAATCTGCTTTACAGAACTGACAGTGAAAGAAGGGGTTTTTTCAGAATGAAAAGGGCAAAGACCGACATAGTCTTTGCCCGCTTTTTTTAACACCACCCGCTCAGAAATAATATCTGTAATATTCGCGGTATTTCTTATTTCCGAAAGTTTTTCTTCAGGAATATATATCGCCAAATACGGTGCCTCCCATCAGGGAATACAAGACGAAAAAAAAGCCGGCAGGAAAAAATCTGACCCATATATTGCATCGACCTTTTGAAACCACAACTGTCGATATATTAACTGCCTGATTCTTTTGACGTTAAATCATATTTTGTTAACACAAAAATATAATGCTAAAATTCAATCAAGTCAAATAAAAATCATACTTTATTGAAAATTTCAATCGCCGCCTTTAACTCAAGGCTTCCGTCATATAATGCCCTTCCGGTAATCACGCCAACAACACCCGCCGATTCCAGAGGCACCAGGTTTTTAATGTCTTCTATGGAAGAGACACCTCCGGAAGCGACAACAGGAATTGAAGTGGATATTGCAAACTTTTCAGTTTCCTTCAAATTCGGACCGGTCCGCATGCCGTCACGTTCAATATCAGTAAAGTTGATCGCGGCCACACCGTAGCCTTCAAATTGTCTGGCAAGCTCAACAGCTGTCACTTCAGTGGCTTCTGTCCATCCTTCTATGGCGACTTTCCCCGCCATGGCATCAATGCCGACAACAATCCTGTCCGGAAATTCACGACATGCTTCCTTGACAAGGTCAGGATTTTTTATTGCTTCTGTTCCGATAACCACACGAGAGACCCCGTGGGCCATATACATTCTGACAGTATCCATATCACGGATGCCGCCGCCGACCTGGACCGGGACGTTCACACGGTCAATAATCCGCCGGATGGTTTCCAAATTAACAGGACGTTTAGCAACAGCCCCGTCAAGATCAACCACATGAATTAATTCGGCGCCCTCTTCTTCCCACCGGCTGCCCATTGCGGCCGGGTCGTCGGAAAAAACTGTCTCGGCATCCATCCGCCCTTGAAGGAGACGGACACACTTGCCGTTTTTTATATCGATTGCCGGGATTACGATCATTGGAATATCTCTTTTCCCCTTATTTTAAAAGCGCCATTATTTCCGGTAAAGCCCACCGGAAAAGAACAATCGACAGAGACAAAAGGGGCATTATCACCCGTTTCACTGTCAAGAAATGGATCACTTGCAAAATTAAATCTTATTAAGAAGCTATTACAAAAGGCCTTTTGAAGAATGGACATGCTTAACACGGCCATCAATAGATGTTGCCTGATCCAGGGAACGGGCAAACGACTTGAATATGGATTCGATCAAATGATGATCATTTTCACCATATTGCGCATTAACATGAAGATTCATGCCGGATTTATTAGAAAATGCACGAAAAAATTCTTTAAAAAGACTCGAATAGACCTCGGTTTGCCGGACAAACAACTCCGGAATCATATACACGAGATACGGTCGGTTTGAAATGTCAATTGTTACGGTTGAAATCGCGTCATCCATAGGAGTGACTGCATGGCCGTATCGCCTGATTCCTTTCCGGTCCCCTAAAGCTCTTGCCAGGGCATCTCCAAGCACCAGACCGACATCTTCAACGGTATGATGATAATCTACATCGACATCACCATTTGCCTTTAACTGTAGATCAAAGAAACCATGAACGGAAAACAA
>JAJRPH010000361.1 GCA_024280875.1 Deltaproteobacteria bacterium
ACCGATAATGCTCTGGGCACTGCCTTTTTCAATTGAGTACCATTCACTGCCCCGTTTGAGTGTGCGAAGCACTTCATGTGTACTTTCATCCGTCCAGTCCGAAAAAACGATAACATGATTATTGTCACCATCTATTATATTTTTACGCGGTTTAATGACAATGGTGCCGTAAACGCCTTTTTGTTCCTGGAGACCGGTATGGGAGTGGTACCAGTAGGTTCCGGCCTGGCGGATGGGAAATTCGTAGGTAAAGGTTGTGCCGGGTTTGATCGGCGGAAAACTGACAAGGGGGACGCCATCCATCCCTGGCGGCACAAGCAACCCATGCCAGTGAATGGATGTATCAACGTTCATCCCGTTCCGTACACGGATACGGGCAAAATCTCCTTCCGTAAAGGTCAGCGTCGGCCCCGGGATACCACCATTGACGGTCATACCTCTGACCGGTTGTCCGGTAATATTGACCGCCTCTTCAGCGACTACAAGATCATACTCAACAGTTGCCGCCTGAACCGGAGCAAAGACAAAAAAAAGACAGAATATCACAACCACCGGCATGGCAGGATTTTTACCCGGCATCATAATTTTACTCCTTTAAGCCTGAGGGAGTTTGTGATCACTGAAACTGAACTGAAACTCATTGCGGCAGCAGCGATGATCGGCGAGAGCAGTATCCCGAAGAAAGGATACAATATCCCGGCGGCAACGGGAACACCGGCCGAGTTATAAATGAAGGCAAAGAACAAATTCTGTCTGATATTTTGCATGACAGCCCGGCTTAATCGCCTCGCCCTTACGATTCCCTTAAGATCGCCTTTTACCAGGGTGACACCGGCGCTCTCCATGGCCACATCAGTCCCCGTACCCATGGCAATACCGACCTGGGCCTGGGCCAGGGCCGGTGCATCGTTGATGCCGTCGCCTGCCATGGCAACGATATGACCTTTTGCCTGGAGCTCTTTAACAACCAGGGCCTTTTGTTCCGGCAAAACCTCGGCCTGTACCTGGTCGATTCCCAGTTTGTCCGCAACGGCACGGGCCGTGGCCTGACTGTCGCCGGTGAGCATGATAATCTCGATGCCTTCGGCGTGCAGATCACGAATGGGTGCAGGGGTTGACTACTTGATGGGGTCAGGCACCCCTATGAGACCGGCGGCTTTTCCGTCGATTCCCACCAGCATCACGGTTTTACCTTCAACGCGTTGTTTATTTGCAAGTTGCGGAAGGTCTTTTAGATTGATATCCAGACTTTCCAATAATTTTATGTTGCCCACCGCCACCTTATGACCGTCGATCGTTCCTATAACGCCCTTACCGGTAACAGATTGAAAATCATCCGGCTTAACCAGCGCGATGTTTCTGTCTTCAGCGCCAAGGACAATGGCTTCCGCCAGGGGATGCTCGCTGGCGCGCTCCAGGCTTGCGGCCAGGCGCAGCACTTCGTCTTCTGCCAGCCCTTCTTCCGCTTCCACTGCAACCAGCCTGGGTTTACCTTCGGTGAGCGTTCCGGTCTTGTCCACCACCAGGGTGTCAACCTTTTCCATGATCTCCAGGGCTTCCGCGTTCTTGATTAAAACACCGGCAGTGGCTCCGCGCCCGGTGCCAACCATGATGGAGATGGGTGTGGCAAGACCGAGTGCGCATGGACAGGCGATGATGAGAACGGCAACGGCATTGATAACCGCATGTGCCAGGCGAGGTTCCGGTCCCAACAACCACCAGATAATAAATGCGAGAACAGCCACTCCCACCACTGCGGGAACAAAATAACCCGCCGCATTATCGGCCAGTTTTTGAATCGGCACACGGGTGCGTTGTGCTTCGGCCACCATATTAATAATCTGAGCAAGCAAGGTATCGGACCCGACCTTTTCCGCCCGCATCAACAAACTGCCTGTTCCGTTAACTGTTGCGCCAATCAGTTTGTCTTTGGCTTTTTTTGTAACAGAAAGCGGTTCTCCGGTGACCATGGATTCATCCACGTTGCTCTCCCCTTCGATGGCAGTACCATCTACGGGTATCTTCTCCCCGGGACGAACGCGCAGAATATCACCCGGTTGTACCTGTTCCAGGGGGATATCCGCTTCCGTGCCGTCATCATGAACGATACGCGCGGTGTTGGGGGCAAGTCCGAGCAGCATCCGGATGGCCGCGTTGGTGCGTGAACGGGCGCGTAATTCAAGAACCTGTCCCAACAGCACCAATGCCGTAATTACGGCTGCCGCTTCAAAATAGACATCAATCAGGCCGCCTTCCATCTGCATAATGACCGGAAAAACCTGGGGGAACAAAAGAGCTGTCATACTGTATACCCAGGCAACCGAGACACCAATAGAAATCAAGGTAAACATATTGAGGTTCCAGGTCCGGACAGATTGCCACCCTCTTTCAAAAAACGGCCAGCCGCCCCACAGCACCACAGGGGTTGCCAATACGAACTCGATCCACTGGATCATTTGCATGGAAAGCCCGGACGGCAGCAATAATGGTGCCAGGTCAGCTGTCATGGCCAGAATGAAAAGGGGTGCGGCAAGGAGCGTGCTGACCCAAAAACGCCGGGTCATGTTGATGAGTTCTTCATCTTTTTCTTCAACACTCACCATAACCGCTTCCAGCGCCATGCCGCACTTGGGGCAACTGCCTGGATGGTCCTGTCTGATTTCAGGATGCATGGGGCAGGTGTACTCTGTCTTTGTAGCTGCCTCCGGTATTCCTGTTGGTTCCAGCGCCATACCGCACTTGGGGCAGACACCGGGTTTGTCTTCCCTTATTTCCGGGTGCATGGGGCAGGTATATGCCCCCGCCGTGGAAGGGCCTGTTTCAGGCGGTGGCTGTGTTGCTTTGCCTGAATACCGGCCCGGATTCTCCGTAAATTTGTGCAGACAATGCGAGCTGCAAAAATAGTAATCTTTGCCTGCATGATGGTGATGAAGCCCTGAATCAGCCGACACCGTCATATTGCAGACCGGGTCCTTCAGGTCTTTTTCCGTATGAGCGTTTTTGTTCATATTGAAATACTCCCTGGGATTGGCTGATTAAGCGCAGTACCATGCGCAGCTGGTTACCTTTTTGTCAAATCGCATTTGCATACCAGTGAACGGTTACGATTTTGATAAAAAAGACGGGGGAGTCCGTTTCCTGTGGCGGCTCTCCCCCGGAGGACAGCGTCTCTTTGCAGGATTACCTTATTTTACTAGAATTCGTTCGCTATTTTTTCCAGCTCGCTTTCATATCCTTTTAATTTTTTTTGCTGTTTCTGCAAAGTCGCATGATCGCACCCTGATTTCATTTCATGCATCATGCCCGACATATCTTTCATCATACCGCACATTTTTTGCATATCTTCCGGGGTCATCTGCCCCTTCCTCATTTTTTCCTGCATTTGCATCATCACATCGCCCATCATTCCCATATTGTCTTTCATCATTGGATCCATCATCATTCCCTGGCCCTGTCCCATCATCTGGCCGTGCCCCTGACCATGTCCTGTCATTTCTTCCGCATTTCGTTCCTGGGCGACAACCGCATAGCTGCCTAAAAGTACAAGAATGCTTACAAAAATTACGATCATTTTCATTTTCATAACATTTTCTCCTTTTTTTTTGTTATTTGCTACCGATATTAATTTAATCATCATGCCTGAAAGACTCCACTTTTTCAACCACACCGGCTGTAATATAAACAACATAGTAATAACCCGCGTCGGGTCCATATACCCATTCTTCACGGGTTGCCCCTGAATTATGAGCACCGTTATGACCAATATTTTCCTTGGAAACAGGCTCTCCGCAGTGCTCAAGGACTTTGAATGAATGGACTCTCTTTTTAACCGTCAGGTTTCCGCAATTCCATTCATCATGAATGGCGTAGGCGGTTGTTCCTATCGAAATAAACCCGAACACTATAATCAGTATAAATAATGAATATCGTTTTTTCATAACCATCACCTCCTTATTATAGTTTTGTAATTTTTATGGATTATTATAATAGCTAATTATAGCAAAATCAATGTCATTAACTTAAGCGTGCCAAACTAACACAATTTACTTGATTTTTTAATAACTTATGATATACTTCTCCCTAATAGCAACCTTCTCACTCATAGAAAAAAGGAGAATTTTATGTCAAAAAAAATTGAAAAATCT
>JAJRPH010000362.1 GCA_024280875.1 Deltaproteobacteria bacterium
ACCAACCTTGACCAGGAAATTAAAGTCATTGAAACCGGCTGCAACGGATTCTGCGCTGTCGGTCCCGTCATGCTGGTACAGCCGGAAGGCATCTTTTACCAGAAGCTGAAACCCGAGGATGTACCGGAGCTTGTGAAAGAACATTTCCTCAAAGGCCGCCCGGTCAAACGGCTTCAATATGTTGAACCCGCATCCAAAGAAACCATCCCGAACATGAACGACATACCCTTTTTTGCACACCAGAAATTCTGGGTCATGCGCAACAAGGGGATGATTGATCCTGAGATCATTGACGAGTATATTGCCAGGGACGGGTATTTTGGCGCTGCAAAGGCCCTGACGGAAATGTCGCCGGAGCAGATCATTTCCGAAATGAAAATTTCCGGGCTCAGAGGACGCGGGGGCGCCGGATTCCCCACCGGATTAAAATGGGAATTTGCCGGCAAATCGCCAGGTGATATCAAATATGTCCTTTGCAATGCGGATGAGGGTGATCCCGGTGCGTTCATGGACCGCAGCATCTTAGAGGCTGATCCCCATGCGGTCCTGGAGGGCATGATTATCGCGGCACGGGCCATCAATGCCAGCAAGGGGTACATCTACTGCCGAACCGAATATCCGCTGGCACTGCACCGCCTGGATGTCGCGATTAGACAGGCCCGTGAATACGGACTTTTGGGAAAAAATATTTTAGAAAGTGGATTTGACTTTGACCTTGAAGTCTATCAGGGTGCGGGCGCATTTGTGTGCGGTGAGGAAACCGCTCTCATGCGTTCCATTGAAGGCCAACGCGGCATGCCCCGGCCAAGGCCGCCGTTTCCGGCAAACAAAGGCCTTTGGGAAAAACCAACGGTTTTAAACAACGTAGAAACCCTGGCAAACATTCCCCAGATCATCCTAAACGGAGGCGAGTGGTATACCGGCATTGGTACGGAAACCAGCAAAGGAACCAAAGTGTTTGCCTTAACCGGCGCAGTGAACAACATCGGTCTGGTGGAAGTTCCCATGGGCATTACACTTCGCCAGATGATTTATGACATCGGCGGCGGTATCCCGAAAAAAAGAAAATTCAAGGCTGTCCAGCTCGGAGGACCGTCAGGCGGCTGCATACCCGCGCAATGCCTGGACACCCCCATCGACTATGAAGAGATTGCGAAAGTCGGGGCCATTATGGGGTCCGGCGGTATAATCGTCATGGATGAGAAGACCTGCATGGTGGATATGGCCCGCTTTTTTCTGGATTTTATCCAGGATGAATCCTGCGGAAAATGCACTCCGTGCCGCGAAGGCACCCGCCGTTTACTGGAAATAATTGAACAAATCTGCCAGGGCAACGGAAAACCCGAAGACATTCAAACACTGGAAAAGCTATCGGAAGTCATCAAAAATTCTTCCCTGTGCGGACTCGGACAGACAGCGCCCAACCCGGTGCTATCCACGTTGCGGTATTTTAAAGACGAATATTACGCTCATATCATTGACAAAAAATGCCCGGCCAAACGATGCACGGCTTTGCTTGATTTTAAAATTGACGCCGAGCAGTGTAAAAAATGCGGCCTTTGCTTTAAGGCCTGCCCGGCATCAGCCATTATCTGGCAAAAAAAAGAAGTCGCTGAAATTAATAAAGAAAAATGCATTGAATGCATGAGTTGCTTTGAAGCTTGTCGATTCAACGCAATCGACTAATTTTCTCATGCCCGATTTGCCTTTTTGCTGTGTTATCCAGGAATTGAAGTAGCGGAGCCTGCCCGGTTTTTTCATGAAGTAAATTAAAGAAAGTTTTGTTATCATAGAGATAACACTTCATTTTATTAATTTTTAATTTTCTTCATGAAAAATCTGGGATACAGCTTCATCCTGAGAGCCTTGCAAAAAGACAAATCTGTCGATGAGAAATTCAGGTTTTATTATATTAGGGCTACCCCGGTCATTGTTGGACAGTAAAAAGCTCCATCATTCTTTTTTATCCGTTTTTTTATGTTAAGTTTTTCCTTTTATGCACCAAAACTTAATATTAAACCACCCAATAAAAAAAAGCCCCCTTATAGGCCCTTTGTTTGAACCGTTTTAGAGAGATTCCCAATATATTAACTTTTAGACAAAAGTTAATGTAAGTTTTATAAATTTAAACCAGGCAAAAAAAATTTAATCCTCAAACAGCAGAACTGAATATGATTTAAAAAATAGGGGGACAGGTGCATAAAAAACAAATGTTAATTACGCACTCTCAAACAAAATATATTTAAGAGTAAAAATTAATATTATAAAAAGTGGGCGGGTAGGTTGCCATTATTATTTTCGGCTGGTTAGTCTGTATATCGAATAGCCACAGCTGATGCATTCCAGACGAAATTTAGCTCTCCACCTCCAGCTGGTTGTGAATTTTATTAATGTTCATAATTGCATCTGCGTTCATACCAGCCGCTTTGTCTTTAAGCATTTTGATCATCATTTCGTCGCTACCACTGCCAGTAATTAACCCGTATTCCCTGAAGGAAGTAGTTATAAGGCGTATTTCAACAAAAGGTATTTTTGGTGATACGGAATAATATGTGTCAATTTTCTTGGTAGATACCCGTTTGTAGTTTGCGGGCGTCATGCATCCTAAAAAAGCGATAGTAGTCACGGCCATCATCGCAAGAATAAAAAAATTTCTATACATATAGGTCCCCTTTTTTGGCCTAAAAGTTACATCTGACTACAGGATTATGTCTTTTGACAAAATAGTCAATTCAGAATAAAATATTCCATGAATTTTTCATACAATATCCGAATGTCTAACTGGCCTAAAACAGAGGACCACTGACAGCATTAACAATCTCCCGGATAATTGGGGAGCATAATAGCATCATTAAGGAAAAGATAAAATCAAAATGGACAGAATATTTTGGCTTGTAATCAACTGATCAAATATTTTCTGAACTCGAACTTTTCTCATTGCCATATCCGCAATTATCTTCATCGGCATAATGCAAAAAACGGATATAACCCGCTGCTGAATGATTATAAGAGGGGGAACATTTCACAAATTACAGCCTTCTGAATATAAAAAATAATTATGCGTAGACAGTGTTGACACCGTTGACTGTCAACGGTGTCAACACTGTCTACATGTATTAAAATAATTTTCAGAATACACTGCATCCGCTTTGGTAAGCCAGAATCACTGAAAAATAGAGATGTGAGATATTACTGGTGGATTGAAAAGATTCGATCATGATGCGAGAGATTTCCGTACGTACGGAAACTTTTGTAATGCTTTTTTTGATGTGAACAGACCGCAAATTATAAACCAGATTTTGTCTTTGTTATCCGTGATCCATATATCTACAAAAATACGGTTAATGACGACCTCAAAAGAGGGTTGAATTTTTCTCGATATTGGAGGAGCAGCAAAACTGGGATGAGGTGAGACGCTGTATCTTGTGGTTTTCTGATATTTTCTTGCTGTGACGCATGGCTATTGTATGGTGCAATGGGATGCAGATTTTAGCAGGGAGCAATGTATCAAGCTATGTTGGGGTCTATCAGGTAAATTCATCCACCGATATAAGGCCATTAACAATGCATCAAATCAAAATCTTTCCTATTCTTTCCCCAACACACCAACCATTAAATCAAAACAGGCGCTTAAAAGAGAAATTAAATATTTCTAACGCGTCGTAATTTATGAATTTAAAAAGTTATTGAGTTATTTAAAGACGTCCCCATATCCCAAGGAAAAAACCCCGCACGGTATCCGGCGGGCAAAATCAGCGGGCCTGTATTGCCCGGGCATTGGCAGGGTTCCCGGAAATTCTGTTTTTAGACGAACCCTTAAGCGCGCAGGATGCGGTGAACAAAAAGGAAATCGCCTGTCTTCTCGCAGACCTGATCAAACAATATGACCTGACCTTTTTTTTAATCACTCACGACCTGGGGTTGGTCAAACAAATCGGTACTACCGTAGGGGTGATGTATCTGGGCCAAATCGTTGAAACCATGCCGGTTGCCTCATTTTTTTCCGCTCCGGTCCACCCATACTCCCAAGCCCTTTTAACCAGCTCCCTGACTCCGGGCCTGTGGGAGGGAAAATCCGTGATTCTTGAAGAAGACGCCCCGTCCCCCCACAACCCGCCGTCCGGCTGCGTGTTTCATCCCCGGTGTCCGAGCCGGATGCCTATCTGCTCCGAGCAGGCGCCGGAACACGTACCCATCAGCCCCGGCCATGTTGTCTGCTGCCATCTGGCCGGAGCTTCAAGCTTCAGGGGTGAAAATGCTTAGATTCATATCAAAACGCATTAGCGCCGCTGTTTTTGTCCTTGTGGGCGCCTCATTTCTGGCCTATGCCATGATGCTGCTGGCACCCGGGGATGCGTCCCGGGAAATCGCCGTGGCCCGTTATGGCGGGCAAGGCATGGTGGATCAGGCCACCATTGAATGGATTATTAAAAAGGAAAAACTCGACCGGCCTTTGTATGAGCAATACGGGCGCTGGCTGAAACATGCCCTATGCCTGGATTTCGGCAACTCCCTGGTGGAGGAAATCCCCGTCCGGGAGCTGATCGTCTCACGGTTTGACCGGACCCTGGATCTTGCCCTGGCAGCCATTCTCGTGGCCCTGGTCATTTCCATACCCATCGGCATCCTGTCCGGCCTGCGCAGGGGATCATGGATGGATTCAATGGGAGTCACCATTGCCGTAACCGGCGTTTCCATGCCGAATTACTGGCTGGGCCTGGTGCTGATTGTTGTTTTCTGTGTCAAACTCCACTGGCTGCCCAGTTTCGGACGCGGCGACTGGCATCACCTGATTTTACCGGCCGTCACCCTAGGAACCGCGCTCACCGCCTATACCACAAGAATTCTTCGTTCCGCCGTTATCGATACCATACGCTCGGAACATATTATGGCTCTTTATGCCCGAGGCCTGGACTCTCCGATGGTGCTCGGCGCCCATGTCCTGAAAAACGCCCTGATTCCGGTTGTCACCGTGGTGGGGCTGGAATTCGGGATGATCCTTGAGGGAGCGGTGATCACGGAAACCGTGTTTGCCTGGCCCGGGCTGGGGGAACTTCTGGTCAGCGCCGTGGGCAATCGGGATTATCCCCTGATTCAGGGAATGGTGGTGTTCACGGCTGTTATTTTTGTGGGGATCAACATGATGGTGGATATTATCTGTCGGTATCTGGACCCGAGAATAAAATGATTTTATCAACCTCATTTAAAAATAAAATACAGGCCGGCGATGGGAACAAGCGGTCCGTCTTGCAGGCAATGAAAAACCCGTTCCGCCTGGCAGCGCTGGTAATCGTGGCCGTTGTCTGTCTGGCGGCAATTGCCGGGCCGTATGTCCTTCCCCATGACCCGCTGAAAACCGATTTGTCGCTGCGGTTTGCAAAACCATCATTTTCTTATCTTTTGGGAAACGACGCCCTAGGGCGATGCCTTTTTTCCAGGATTCTGGCCGGGGCCCGCACCTCCGTGGGCCTTGGATGCATGGTGGTGGTGTGCTCCTGTTTTATCGGGGTATGCATCGGCCTGATCGCCGGATACCGGGGCGGGCTGATTGACGAACTGCTCATGCGGATTGTGGATATCTTTCTTTCCCTGCCGGAAATCATCGCCGCCATGACCTTGGCGGGCATCATGGGGCCGGGGACTTTCAATCTGGTGTTCGCCCTTTCCATTACCGGATGGATGCGGTATGCCCGCCTGGTGCGCGGGATTACCCTTTCGGTGAAGGAACGCGAATACGTCAAGGCAGCCTGGATCTCCGGAATCCCCGGCATCGTTATTGTCCTGCGGCATCTGTTGCCGGCAAATATCACCGCCGTCAGTGTGCTGGCCACCATCGGCCTGGCAAAGGCCGTGATTGCCGTTTCCGCGCTTGGATTTCTCGGGTTCGGGGTCCAGCCGCCGGCACCGGAATGGGGGACGCTGCTCTTGGATGGGAAAGACTACATTCTAAGCGCCCCCCATCTGTCTGTTTACCCGGGCATCGCCATTATGCTCACCGCGCTGGGATTCAATCTTTTAGGAGACATCCTCCGGGATGCCTGGCTGACGGAAGTTTAGCCTTTGGCAATATGCGTTCGCAGCTTTAAACTCAAAACACAAACGGCAGTTTTTGCGATATAATATTTTAATTTCACATCACTTTAAAGCGAAAAGAGGGATCTTTTGAAATCTCGCCAATGTGACTTGATGAATATGGCGGGTATCTGAACTATACTTGCAAGCAGTAACAGTATCGCAGTCTATTATAATATGCGCCATTCCTTTCCAATTCTTCAGTAAAAGGGTTTATGATTTCATCCATGACATCTTTTTCAATAATGGTCCATTGCCGACCTTTTGAATGGCGAAACGTCTTTTTCAGAATACTTGTATCGCAGGGATTAACAAACGATGAATCAGTGGTGTTTTTGATGAAATTAAAAAGAGTTTTGAGAAGGATGTATTTGAATCGTTTGGTGGTTTGTTTTTGACCTTCTGTGATTTGAACCAGAAACGTCAGAATCTGATCTGGCGTTACGGATCGAAGATCCTGATCGCCAAACCGGGAACTAAACCTGTCCAAAAACAGCCGATAATTCTTGACCGTATTTTTTCCCCGAGTTTATTTTCTGGTAATTTATAAAATTGATGATTGCTTCTGAAACATTCATAATGACACCTCCATTACGTTAAAAAGGGAATTAAAAAATGACCGTCACATCGAAACGGCCAGCGGTTAAAACCTTATCTATGATGCAGGATGCATCATCGGAAGGACGCAGAGTGATAGTCGCTTTCAATTATCAAACCGTATTTTAGGAACTAAGATTATTTAATGCAGCAGTCTCAATCTTTGAAAGTTCACCAGCCATTTTGTTCTCAGCATTCCACAAATCATAAGCCTGTTGCATGCGTAACCAAAGTCCAGGCCCATTACCTGCAAATTTGCCAATCCGAAGCGCCATTTCAGTAGTAATTGGGTGGGTACAGGCTAATATACGGTGAAGTTGCTGACGAGAAGCACCAAGACGCCTCGCTGCCTCGCTAATAGACAGGCCAAGAGTTTGAAGCACATCTGTAAAATTTCACCAGGATGTATTGGTGGTCTTTTCATCGGGTGTTAAACTAAATATTCTCCCATGGTTTTTTTACCTCAATGATATTGTTCAAGGTCAATCTTAAATGCATCACCGGCTTCCCATTCAAAGGTAATGCACCATGGACCATTGACATGAATACTATAACGTTTTGGCTTTCCCTGAAGGCTATGAAAATTAAAGTTTGATTCCATTAAAGTGGGAAATTCTGTGTTGCGCTTCATCCTTCGTTTCTTCATGGTACGCTAAGTACAAATCATCACACAGGATTTGCGCGCCTTAAATTTAGAGCTTTTTTCTTTGCCATCGGAATCTGACTTTTTACGAGTTTGTCAATTTTTGCCAAAATTTAACATTAGTCTTATGGATTTAAAGCAGGAAAAAAATTTAAAGATCAAACAGTGTAACGCTGAACCCAAAACCTACGGTTTTAATCCAGTTTAATATTCCATGGCTGCAGGTTTCAATACCTACAGCTAACCTGAATTATTTCGGTTGCTTTATCAAGTGCTTATGCTGCTTAAATAAGCCTTGGATCAAATGAAAATTTTTCGATATTTACCAGATTTACAAATTTTATGTCCGGATGCAATGGGTTTATAAGCGTATTAACTTCCTCATCAACGACTGCTGATGGGACATCAAGCAGTAATGATGATTTTGATTTTATCCAGTTGGTGCCAATATTTGCTAATTCTTCAGGCGCAGGATAATTCCGCCAGTTTGCCGGTAACTGATTTTTCTTGATTCGCTGCCGTTTAATGCTTTTCTCTACGTTGAGTGACGAAGGATGCAGT
>JAJRPH010000363.1 GCA_024280875.1 Deltaproteobacteria bacterium
GTGTATTTCCGGTATTTATGCAGCAGAATATCAGGATAACGAAATTATTTCATCGCTTCGCAAAAGAACGGCTATATTCGCAGAAAAAGAAGGCCGGAGACCACGGATACTTGTTACCAAAATGGGGCAGGACGGGCATGACCGGGGAAGCAAAGTAGTAGCCACCGCTTTTGCGGATTTTGGTTTTGATGTGGATATCAGCCCCATGTTTCAGACGCCTTCCGAGGCCGCACGTATGGCTGTTGAAAACGATGTCCACGTGGTCGGAGTGTCCAGTCTGGCAGCCGGGCATAAAATACTGGTTCCCGAACTGATTGCCGCCCTTAAAGAACAAGGCGGAGATGATATCCTGGTGGTGGTGGGCGGTATTATTCCGCCAGTTGATTATGATTTCCTCTATGATGCCGGGGTTGCAAAGATTTTCGGCCCGGGGAGCGTGATTACAGAATCTGCCAATCAGGTAATGAATGTTCTGGAAAACAAATAATGACGGCTTCGTAAAAAGCCCAAATTCTGTGTTGCGCTACATCCTTCGCTGCTTCATAGTACGCTAAGTACGAATCATAGCTCATGATTTGCGCGCCTTGAATTTTGACTTTTATACTTTGCCGTCGAAATCTGACTTTTATGGAACCATCAATTAATGGAAACCGATCCTGAATATTATGTATCCGGGGTTTGTGCCGGTAATCGCAAGGCCCTTGCCAAGACTATTACCCTGGTTGAGAGTTCTCTGCCAACGCATCAGGAACTGATTACAAAAGTGCTTGACCGTATCCTGCCGTTTACAGGCAATGCCATTCGGCTTGGAATTACCGGTGTCCCGGGGGTTGGCAAGAGTACATTTATTGAAAGTCTTGGAATGAATCTGGTCCAACGCGGACACCGGGTGGCGATTTTGACGGTAGACCCAAGCAGCACGCATAGCGGTGGTAGTATTTTAGGGGATAAGACCCGTATGGAAAAATTGTCCATACAGGATAATGCCTTTATCCGTCCATCGCCTTCCGGAGGAACGCTTGGCGGGGTGTCTCGTAAAACACGTGAATCCATTCTCGTGTGCGAAGCCGCCGGTTTTGACGTTATCCTGGTTGAAACGGTGGGGGTGGGCCAATCTGAAGTGAGTGTAGCATCTATGGTGGATTTTTTTCTCTTATTAATGCTCAGCGGAGCGGGTGATGATCTGCAGGGAATCAAACGGGGGATTCTGGAACTGGCAGATGCGATTGTTGTGAACAAAGCGGATGGTGATAATATAGAAAAAGCGCGACAGGCAAAAAAAATTTATGCAGATGCCATGCATCTGTTTTCAGCCGTTACTACAGGCTGGTTGCCGCCTGTTTTAACCTGTAGCGCACTGCGTATGACTGGTATCGATGACGTTTGGGAAACGGTTTTAGATCATCACAAAAAGATGTCTGACACCGGCGCTCTGGAACAAAAACGAAAAAAGCAGTCCCTTCATTGGATGATGTCGTTACTGGAGGAAGGTTTAAAAGACTGGTTTTATCAAATACCTGAAGTTAAAAAATTATTGCCTGAATTAACACGGGCGGTTGAAAGAGGGGCCTCTACACCCGCGACTGCAGTGAAAAAATTATTAAATTCTCTGAAAAACTAAAATCCGAGCCATTTCAGATATACTTGATTAATTATTTTTTTTGTTACA
Source organism: Deltaproteobacteria bacterium (assembly GCA_024280875.1). Lineage (GTDB taxonomy): Bacteria > Desulfobacterota > Desulfobacteria > Desulfobacterales > Desulfosalsimonadaceae > SURF-3. The sequence goes on from JAJRPH010000363.1 coordinate 1,670, forward strand.
TTATCGTAGTTTTTACGATCTTGAGAATGGTTGTTTTTTTTGTAAAGGTTGAGATGAAAGGATAGAAAAATGGGTAGTGTTACAGATAAAATTAATGAATTGCAGGCTCTGAGGAGCAAGGCGCTGGAGTTGGGCGGTGAAAAGAATGTAGCAAAACACAGGGAAAAAGGCAAACTGACGGCTCGGGAAAGACTGAACGTGCTTTTTGATTCCGGCACTTTTCGTGAAGTCGATATGTTTGTCAAACATCGATGTGTTAATTTCGGAATGGAGAATACCGAAATCCCGTGCGACGGTGTGGTTACCGGTTATGGTAATGTAGACGGCCGCCCGGTATTTGCATATGCCCAGGATTTTACATCACGAGCCGGTTCACTTGGTGAAATGCATGCAAAAAAAATCTGTAAAATTATGGATATGGCGCACAAGGCCGGAACTCCGGTAGTCGGCATGAATGATTCAGGCGGAGCACGAATTCAGGAAGGTGTTGATGCTTTGTTTGGTTACGGAGAAATTTTTTATCGGAATTCGCAGTGCTCTGGTGTGATACCCCAAATTTCAGCGATCATGGGTCCGACCGCCGGCGGGGCTGTTTATTCTCCGGCAATGACCGATTGGGTTTTTATGGTAAAAAATACCAGCCATATGTTTATTACAGGCCCGGAAGTCATTAAATCAGTGACAGGTGAAGTCATTACTTTTGAAGAACTTGGCGGGGCAATGACCCACAATGAGAAAAGCGGTGTTGCCCACTTTGCCTGCGAATCAGATGAGGATGCGATTAATAATATTAAACTTCTGCTTTCTTTTCTGCCGTCAAATAATATGGAAGACCCGCCGATTTTGCCTGCTGGTGATGATCCTAAGCGGATTCTTCCTGAGTTGGATACCATTCTTCCGGATGATCCGAGTCAGTCCTATGACATGAAAGATGTGATTCGTAATATTGTCGATAATGGGGATTTTTTTGAGCCCCATGCCCATTTCGCGCAAAACATTATTGTCTGCTTTGCCCGTTTAAACGGCAAACCCATCGGCATTATCGCAAACCAGCCCAAAGTAATGGCAGGGTGTCTGGATATTGATGCTTCTGACAAGGCCACACGTTTTATCAGGTTTTGTGATGCGTTTAACATTCCGTTAGTGACCCTGTCAGATGTTCCAGGATATATGCCGGGCAGTAATCAGGAATGGGGTGGTATTATCCGTCATGGCGCAAAACTCCTATGGTGCTACTCTGAAGCAACCGTTCCCAAACTGCTTGTAATCGTCCGTAAAGACTATGGCGGTGCATATATTGCCATGTCTTCTAAACATCTGGGTGCTGATTTCGCTTTTGCGTGGCCGAATGCTGAGATTGCGGTAATGGGTGCAGATGGAGCGGCAAATATTATCCACCGCAAAGAGATCAACAACGCGGACGATCCAAAAGCCAAGCGGGCCGAAAAAATTGAAGAATATCGTGAATTGTTTTCAAATCCTTACTGTGCCGCAAGTCGTGGATACATAGATGATGTTATCGTTCCAAGCGAAACCAGGATGCGTTTAATTGAAGCGCTGGAGATCATGTACAACAAACGCCAAACGTTGCCGCCGAAAAAACATGGTAATATACCCGCTTAAAAGGCATGGTTTTTGATACATCCATTTATTTTAAATAACCCTCTTGGCAAGACGACTTGTCATAACAAAAAATGGAACTCAAATCATTACTGAATTTTAGACAGAGTTTCATATAAAGAAATAAATTGAGGATGGTATGACGGATAAAAAAAAGAAAATTGCCGTAATAGCAGCGGTCGCCAATTATATAAAGTCTGAACAGGAAGCAATTGCATTCTCCCAGTCCCGGAGTTCTTATTTTGCACCTACAATTACAGAAACTAAAGAACAAGCGCCGCTGGTTATAAATTTTTGGGGCATCAGCGGCCGGCATCAGCAGATGCAGATGCGGTCAATGATGCAGATGAAAGCATTTCACGGATCAAAACAGAAATTTTGATCATGAATGGAATGGTATTAGATGTTCTGTTTTTAGAAAAAAAAATAATCAATCAGAAAATTTGTAACGTCCCAGACGTTCAATATTTATTTATATGTCACACGATATTAATGAGGAGATTCCAATGAGTGATCATTTTAAAGTAAAGACGCAGTCAATTAATGATTATGAGAACCGCCCAAAAGCAGATAATCCGGTAAAAATCCAGGATCTGACACTCAGAGACGGCCATCAGTCCCTTTTTGCCACCCGGGGACGAACCGAAGACATGATACCGGTCGCCGAAATGATGGATGAAATCGGTTTCTGGGGTGTGGAAGTCTGGGGCGGCGCAACCTTTGATACGATGCATCGGTTTTTAAATGAAGACCCATGGCAGAGACTTCGCACATTAAAGCGTTACTTTAAGAAAACCCCATTTTCCATGCTGCTTAGAGGTCAAAATGTGGTTGGGTACCGTAACTATGCCGATGATGTCGCCCGGGCATTTGTTGAAAAAGCAGCGGAAAACGGAATGGATATATTCAGGACCTTTGATGCATTGAACGATTTTCGAAATTTTGAAACAGTGGTCGCCGCAATCAAAGAATGCGGCAAACATTTTCAGGGATGCATCTGTTATTCATTGACCGAGCCGCGCATGGGCGGAGAAGTCTACAACCTTGATTATTATCTTAAAAAAGCCAAAGACCTTGAAAAAATGAAGGCGGACAGTATTTGCATCAAAGACATGGCCGGATTAATGGCCCCCTATGATGCATTTGAGCTAATTAGCGCCTTGAAGGAAACCACGGATATCCCCATTCATTTGCATAGTCATTTTACTTCCGGCATGGCACCAATGACTCATTTGAAGGCTGTTGAGGCCGGTGTGGATATCATTGATACCTGTATGTCCAGTTATGCGTATCGGACATCACACCCAGCCGTTGAACCACTGGTGATGTCTTTGATCGGCACCAACCGTGATACCGGTTTTGACATAAAGAAACTTGCCGATATTAATGTGGTTCTAGAAAAAGAAGTTCTCCCCAAATACAAGCATCTTCTGGATGACTCAAAGGTTTCAATTATTGATATTAATGTCCTGCTTCATCAAACTCCCGGCGGAATGCTTTCCAACCTGGTCAATCAACTTCGTGAAATGGATGCTCTGGATCGAATCGGTGAAGTATTTGCCGAGCTGCCCCGGGTAAGAAGAGACCTCGGACAGATTCCGCTGGTCACCCCGACCAGTCAGATCGTCGGGACTCAGACGGTCAATAATGTTTTGTTTGATGATGAAGATGAAGACTATAAGATGATTACGGCCCAGGTAAAAGATTTGTGTTACGGGTTATATGGAAAAACAGCGGTTCCAATCAGTTCAAAACTTCAGAAAAAAGCTTTGAAAGGTTATGACAGAGGAACAAAACCAATCACCTGTCGGCCCGGAGAAGTTCTTGAGCCTGAACTGGATAAAGCCAAAAAGGAAATCAAAGGCCTGACGTCTGATCTTGAAGACATTATCTTATATACACTGTACCCGGTAACCGGTAAAAAATTTCTTATGTACAAATATGGGAAGGAAACACCTCCGGATTCACTTAAAGCCAGAACTCTGGAAGATGTCAGAAAAGCTGATGAGATCATGGAAAAGGCTAAAGCCGGCAAACTGGTGGAAAAATCTTCTGCTGAAGCTCCGGAAAAAGGAGAACATACCCGGACTTTTAATGTATTTATCGAAGACGAATATTTTGAAGTAAGCATTGATGAACCTGGCGGCCAGCCAATCATCACTTATGCGCCGCCCCCGGCTGCTCCCGCGATGCCATACCAACAAGCTCCAGTGGCTATGCCTTCAGCACCGAAAGCA
>JAJRPH010000364.1 GCA_024280875.1 Deltaproteobacteria bacterium
GACACAGACTCTATGGTCATATCAAACGGCTCGCCGGTTGTCGGATACGGCCCAATCCATGAAACGAAAAATCAAAGCCCATCTAAAGGTGGATACCGGGATGGGACGATTAGGCGTTATTCCCTGCGACCTTTGTCTGCCGCCTGACAGCCCGTATATAACTGAACCTGCCGTTATTAAAGAGGTGGAGTCCATCAAAAGACTTCCGGGAATTGACCTGGAGGGGATTTATACGCATTTTGCGACAGCGGACGCTATAGATAAAACACGGACCCTCCGGCAATTTGAAATTTTCAATCAATTCCTGGGGGATTTAAAAAAACGGGGAATAGAATTTAAAACCCGGCATGCAGCAAACAGTGCAGCGATTATCGATATGCCGGAAACCCATCTGGATATGGTCCGTGCGGGCATATCCGTTTATGGCTACTATCCATCAGTCTATGTTAATTTAAATAAAATAAATATATTGCCGGCCATGACGTTAAAATCCCGGATTGTTCATCTAAAAGAAGTGAATTCAGGGTTTGCGGTAAGTTACGGAGCTACCGGAAAAACTTCTTGTCCATCGGGCATCGCTACGGTTTCGATAGGATATGCTGACGGATACAGCCGTTTATTATCCTCAAAGGGAAAAATGCTGGTTCGTAACCGGCTTGCTCCGGTGATCGGCAGGATATGCATGGACCAGACAATGCTGGATGTCGGGGGGATACCGGATGTGGCAGTGGGTGATGAAGTGGTGGTGTTCGGACCCCATGAAAATTTATCCATTGGGGCGGATAAAATTGCCTGTGAGATAAATACAATTAGTTATGAGGTGCTGACAACTATTTCCGATCGTGTTTTAAGGGTGTATCGGAAATAAAAAATTGGAACTATGTCGGTATGATATATAAAATGCGGTTAGCGGAATTTTCGTCGGACAGGCGGGTAATATATTGATAACTATTTGTAATTGTAATAAAAAATGAATACTCAAAATTTCTTGACAAAAAATATGGGGGAGTGATATCTACATAGTTTGGTTTAATGAAAGCGCTTGTTTAAAAGTATACTGATTTTTTGGTTGTGATAGAGGTGTCGCAGCCGATTAAGTTAAAGAGATAGAATAGATCGACAGAACAGATCGATCAAATAATGACCAATTAATTTTTTTGTAAGATAGAAAGGAGGTGCGCCAGCTTAGGCACTATCAAATTTGCACAGTATTGATAAAAGTGGAATTGTAATTCACTTTCTTTAAACTTAAATAGGAGGTAAAAAATGCCAAGTTTCGTAATTGCTGAAAAATGCGACGGATGTAAAGGCGGGGACAAAACAGCGTGTATGTACATTTGTCCCAACGACCTGATGGTTTTGGAACCCAATGCAATGAAGGCTTACAATCAGGAGCCGGATCAGTGCTGGGAATGTTTTTCCTGTGTAAAAATCTGCCCGACCCAGGCTATTGAAGTAAGAGGTTATTCGGACTTTGTTCCTCTGGGAAGCAGCATCATGCCGATGATGGGTACTGAAGATGTTATGTGGACCTGTAAATTCAGAAACGGCCTTATCAAACGCTTTAAGTTCCCCATTCGTACAACTGCTGAAGGAACCGCAAATGCATATCAGGATCTGAAAGCAAAAGATCTTGACAGTGGTCTGCTTTCAACTGAAGAAGCAGATGGCTATGCAATCCCGACACCCATCGCCACCGTTTAAGAGCGGTCGCTTTGTTGAGGTACAATCAAATTTAAGAAAAATCTTATCTTAAGGAGGATATACGATGGCATTACCGAATAAAGCTCTAGGTGAGCTCAAGGCCGTAAGAGATCCCGAAGTCGAAGAGCGTGAAGTCGATATTCTGATCGTAGGTGGTGGTATGGCAGCCTGCGGTACAGCGTTTGAAATAAAAAAGTGGATGAGTGAAGGCCAAACCGTTCTTCTGTGTGACAAAGCCGCAATGGAAAGATCCGGTGCGGTTGCTCAGGGTCTGTCCGCTATCAATACTTACATTGGCGACAACACTGCAGATGATTACGTCCGCATGGTTCGAAACGACCTGATGGGTATTGTTCGTGAAGATCTTATTTTTGACCTTGGCTGTCATGTGGATGATTCCGTTCATTTATTTGAAGAATGGGGACTTCCGGTCTGGAAAAAAAATGAAGAAGGAAAAACCCTTGACGGTAAAAAAGGCCAGAAGTTGGGTACGCTGAAAGGCGGCGCTAAACCTGTACGTACAGGTAAATGGCAGATTATGATCAATGGTGAATCATACAAAAGAATCGTTGCAGAAGCAGCCAAACTGGCGATTGGCGATGACAATATTATTGAACGATGTTTTATTGTTGAACTGTTAAACGATGCCAATGACCCGAAACGGATTGCCGGCGCAGTCGGTTTTTCTGTTCGTGAAAATAAAGTATACATTATCAAATGTAAAACCATGATGGTTGCATGTGGTGGTGCGGTTAATATTTATCAGCCGCGTTCGGTTGGTGAAGGTAAAGGTCGTGCATGGTATCCGGTATGGAATGCCGGTTCCACATACACCATGGCGCTGCGCGCCGGTGCTGAACTTTCCATGATGGAAAATCGTTTCACCCCGGCTCGTTTTAAAGACGGTTA
>JAJRPH010000365.1 GCA_024280875.1 Deltaproteobacteria bacterium
AAATAAAAAGATTCCCACTGACCATATCATTGATGCGATATTTGATCCGGAAGCTGTGGCAGCGGGAAAATGCAAAGTGTCTAAAGCACCGTGGACCTATTTCAACCGGATCCGGGTCAAACACTATCTGAAACATAACCATCCGGCACCTGTGGTTCGTGAGCGCAATCTTGTCCCCCCCTGTGTCAAGATAGATGCGGGCACGGGAAAGAATGGAAAAAGAGCCGTTGTTCTGGTCCTGATCGCGTTAATCACCGGGGCGATTCATTTTTCGGGCGTATCTCAATTTGCAGACCCGGACGTCCTGCGGCAGATGGTTTCATCCTGGGGGTTGCCGGCACCTGTAGTTTATATGCTTATTTATACCATTGCGCCCGCCATGTTTTTTCCCGGGCTTCCCATTACAATGGTCGGCGGCATCCTTTTCGGGCCGGTCTGGGGGGTGGTGTATGCCATCACCGGATCGACTGCAGGCGCCTGTGTTGCGTTTCTGGTTGCCCGGTATGCTGCGCGGGACTGGGTCAAAACAAAGTTGATCAGTCCCAAGTGGAAACAGCTTGATGACAGTGTTGAAAAAAATGGGTGGAAAATTATTGCGTTTACCCGCCTGGTTCCGCTGTTTCCCTTTAATCTCTTAAATTACGCGTTTGGATTAACCTCAATTAAATTTGCTCATTATGCGGTCACGTCATTTATCTGCATGCTGCCAGCGTGCATTGCGTTTATTGTATTTTCAAGCTCTTTTCCGGATCTGATCAAGGGAAATGTATCACCCGGATTCATCATTGGCGTTCTTCTGATTGTGTTTGTCTCTTTGATCCCGATAGGCGTTCGAAAATACAGAGCAAAAAAGAGCGACTCCATTCACATTTAATGGTCCTGTAAAAAGTAAAAGGAATGACACTCATGGGTTTAATTATTCGTTTTACATGCATGTTGCTGATTGCGCTTATCCTGACTACAGCGGGAAACTGTTTTGCCGGTGCGTGGACAGCCAATAAAGGGGTTATGTATCACAAGTTGGCGGCCAACTATTATGTTGCGGATGAAAATTTTGATGCGAATGGGGATAAAGACGATTTCGCAGACAACGGTGAATTTTCGGACAAAAATATCAGCTGTTACATTGAATACGGCCTGACCGGTTCCCTGACCGCCATTGGCTCCGTCTCATATAAATGGATGGAATACGAAGATGATTTGATGATATCGGAAACCAATGGATTTTCGGACCTGGAACTGGGGCTCAAATACCGGTTCTTTTCCGGTCATGGCGGGGTGGGGGCTGCCCAGGGCATGGTGAAAATACCGGAGCTCTATGACAAAGACGAAGCCCTGGCCCTGGGAAACGGCCAGTATGACTATGAGATCCGGTTATTGTACGGCCAGTCCCTGTATCCGAAAATTCCCGGGTATTGTAATGTGGAAGCAGGCTACCGGTTCCGGGCCGAGGAACCGGCCGATGAATTGAGATACCTGGTGGAATTCGGGATGAATTTTTCAGACCAGGTATACGGGCGGTTGAAACTTGACGGCATATACGGTTTGGGCAATGACGGGGGCAGTGCCGGTGCGGGCGGGAACCCGTCTGCCACGTTTAATTATGACCTCGCTAAACTCGATGTTGCGTTTGGCTGGAAGATCACTTCCCAGTGGGGGGTTGAACTCGCGTATCGACCTGAAATATACGGGAAAAATATTTCATCCGGGGTGAACTGGTCTTTTGCGCTGATTTTTATGAATTCGAAGTGATTCTTTGGACGTTAAGTAAAACGCGGATATGAAACAGGCGGCCGCCGGGGCAAGAACAATCATCAGCGGTGTGATGTCGTCTTCAATCCATTGCCCGGTCAATCGATAGGGAAGCAGCACCCGGTAAGCTAAAAATACCGACCATGACAGTGTCAATCCGGCCGGGTTCAAAACAAAGGGCAAAAAGACGGTCATATACACAGCGTACCAGGGATGCAGGGGGGGGTCAGAAGCAGATAGGCAAAGGGTGCCAGGCGTACACCACTGCCCCGGCAACGGGACGTTGAAGTATTTTCAGCAGCCGGATGATGAGAAAACAGGTGATCAGGTCCATGGTCACCAGCAGCAGTTTCATCAGGGCGCATCCGGTTTGGTTTTTATGGTCCGGCAGACAGCCGGCAGGATGGTGATCCACCCGCACATAGCCACCAGCTCCGGGACCGCGAAGCTTAAATCCGGTTGGATGCCCAGGTATAAAAAGGAAAAACTAATGAGTAACGGAAGTCCGATAATCAACAGAGGCTGGAACCGGCTTAATGGCATGTCGGTTTTGTTTGTCATTTTTTCAAGTGTTATTTTAATGACTGATGTTGGCCGGGCCGCGGATCTGGAGTTGATCGATGCCGACCGATTATACCAAAACATGTCTGCCCGGGTAATTTTAGATGCCCGGCCCATCAGTGAATGGCAAAAAGGGCATATTCCCGGCGCCCGGTCGTTCAGTTGGGAGAACTATACCAGAATTGATGAAAAAGGTATACCTTATCGGATCATGCCGCCGGAAAAGCTGGCCGCAGCACTGGGTAAAATGGGCATCAGCAATACCACCCCGATTGTTGTGTATGGCGATGCTGATAAAAGCTGGGGCGGGGAAGGATGGCTGTGCTGGGTATTGTCCTGGCTGGGGCACAACGGGCCGGTCCGGCTGTTGGACGGCGGGATCCAAGCCTGGCGTGAAAAAAAATATTCCGTGATCTCCGGCAAAGAAATCAAAAGCAAACAGGGCGTTTTGTACGAATACCATCTCAACGATACGATCAATATTCCTTTACAGGAAATTATTAATAATCCGTCCGCCTACCAACTGGTTGATACCCGTTCCACGTTTGAATGGTTAACCGGGCGTTTGCCCGGCGCGGTTCACATCAAATGGAAGAATTTTTTTACAGGAAAAAACCGGCGTCCGCTGAGCCCTTCCGAAACCAAGGCCCTTCTGGAGAAAAAAGGCATTGATCCCCAAAAACCGGTTGTCTATTACTGTACCGGCGGGGTCCGGTCCGCATACGTCTGGCTGGTTCATGAACTGGCCGGTTTGCCCGCAGCCATCAATTATGAAGGCGGCACCGCGGAATGGGGGAAAAAATCGCCTTAAGCATTTAATCAAACGGGTTGTGAAAAATCCGGTTTTTATATGTTTTTGTATAGAAATTTTCTATCATTGATAATGAAAAAATTGATATTATCAATTGGACATTTATCCGGCAGCATGACAGTGTTGCATGAATAACAAACTGAAGTTTAAACTAGTTTACTTATATCAGGAGGTCAATAAATGCAGAAATATGTTCGATTTTTTAC
>JAJRPH010000366.1 GCA_024280875.1 Deltaproteobacteria bacterium
CGTTGCGTCAACAGTTACATAACACGTTATGCGCCTGTTGACGCGCCTTGAATACGACCAAAAATTCTGCGCAATTCCGGTATATTAATTTCTTCCACTTCCCTAAAAAACAAGGGCCTGTTTTTTTTAGCCATCAATATTGACAAACTCGTAAAAAGTCAGATTCCGATGGCAAAGAAAAAAGCTCCAAATTCGAGGCGCGCAAATCATGAGTAATGATTAGTACTTAGCGTACCATGAAGAAACGAAGGATGAAGCACAACAAAGAATTTGGACTTTTTACGAAGCCATCAATATTATGCATTTCTGTTCAAAGTATAATCGGCGATCAGTAAAAGTGTTTCGGTAGTTTTGGTGGATGGAAATGTCTGAATAATATTTTTTGCGTCACGGATATGCTTTTCCGCAACCTCCCGGCAATACTGGATTCCTCCGGTATCATGCATCAATTGGATCAATTTTTCAAATTCAGTTTCCGTGAAGTTTTTATCTGTAATCATTTTTTCCATCCACGCCCGGTCTTTTGCGCCGGCCTTTTCAAGGGTATGGATTATGGGCAGGGTCAGTTTTCCTTCCTTTAAATCTGCTCCGATAGCTTTTCCCAGCACTTTTGTATCTGATGTGTAATCCAGCAGATCGTCTGCGATCTGGAACACAATGCCGATATGGTAGCCGTATTCAGAAAGTTTTTTCTCAACCTCAATGGGCGCACCGGCCAGAATCGCACCGGTTTGGCAGGCCCCCTGGATAAGAAATCCGGTTTTCCGTTGGATCACGTCCATGTATTCTTTTTCGGTCAGGCGAAGATCCCCCTTTTTGATCAGTTGGATAATTTCTCCCTGGCACATACTTTCCGTGATTTCTGCGATAACCTTGATGATTTTCGGATTTTCCGTCTCAGCGGCAATATAGAGGGCGCGTGCAAGGAGGAAGTCGCCGACCAAGACGGTGATCGGGGCACCCCAGATGGAGTGGGCCACCGGTTTTCCTCGTCTGATGGTCGCGGCGTCAACCACATCGTCATGCCATAATGTGGCGGTATGGAGAAATTCGACGATTGTTGAAAATTTTTTGATGAATTCATCCGTGTACCCGCAAAGTCGAGCACAAAGCATATTCAGAAGCGGGCGTATGCGTTTGCCGCCGCTGAAAATAAGATGTCCTGCGGTTTCGCGTACCATTTCAACATGAGGGTTGAGGTTTTGATTTAAAGCCTTCTCAATGTCTTGTAAATCATTTTCAACCAGTAAAATCAGCTTTTGCTTTAAATCTCTCATACGGTTTCTCCCCTGAGATCATATTCTAATGCATCTGTAATCCGGATATCTGCAAATTTACCCACAACGGCATCTTTTGAGTCAATGTAAATAATGCCGTCTACTTCCGGGGCCTGGAAAGATGACCGGCCGGTAAAAAGTCCTGGTTCCATCTGTTCTTCGACCAAAACCGGGTAAATGTGCCCGATATGATTTTGATTCTTTTCAGCAGATATTTTTGACTGGGCGCTCATCAAAACGTGAAGCCGCTCCTGGGCTATGTTTGTCGGAATATGTCCGGAAAGCCGGTGCGACGGTAGGCCTTCGGAGTCCGAATAGATAAAAGCACCCAAATGGTCGAATTTGATTGTTTTTATAAGGTTTAACATTTGCTCAAAGTCGTTGTCTGTTTCACCGGGAAATCCGACCATTATGGTGGTGCGTAAAGCTGCTTCAGGTATAATCTTACGGATATTATCAAACAAATGCAGCAGGTAATTTTCGTCATAGTGCCGGCCCATGCGTTTTAAGATTCTGCTGCTGGCATGTTGAATCGGGATATCGAAATATGAGCAGATATTCTCATGGTCGGCCACTGTCCGGATAAGCCTTTTATCGGTGGTATCCGGCGAACCATACAGAAAACGGATCCAGATATCTGTTGATATTTCCGAGATTTTTTCCAGAAGCCTGGGCAAGCTCACGTTCGGTCGTACATTCGGGGCCAGATCCTGACCGTAGCATCCCGTATCCTGACCAATGACGACCAGTTCTTTGAACCCGGATGATATCAGATGGCGGGCTTCGGCTTCAATGTCTTTAATGGTGCGGCTTCGCAGCGTTCCTCTCAGGCCGGGAATCATACAATACGTGCAGTGCCGGTTGCATCCTTCGGTGACTTTAAGATATGCCATGGCCGTTGTTGAAGGAATCCGCCGGGTGTCGTGCGTTTGAAGGGGCAGGGCGGCAGGCGGCGGCAGCAGACAAAGACCTTTCTCCGAAGGGCGGGTCAGCACTTCAGCTATTTTATGATATGCGCCGGTCCCCAGAAAGGCGTCCACTTCCGTCAGGGATGCGGCAAGCTCTTCCCGGAAACGTTCGGGAAGACAACCGGTTACAATAAACCGTTTGCATCGGCCTGTTTTTTTTAATTCAGCCAGCTCAAGAATTTCGTCCACGGATTCATCCACTGCGGACTCAATAAAACTGCAGGTGTTGACAATGATAATATCCGCCTTTGCCGGATCCGGGATAATCGAAAATCCTTTTGCAGCCAGTTCGCCGAGCATGATTTCACTGTCCACAAGATTCCTGGCGCATCCGAGGTTGCTTAGATAAATTGATTGATGACTATTTATGACGGTTACTCCCCGGTAAATTTGGGTTTTCGTTTTTCGCCAAATGCGGTAAAGGCTTCGAACAGGTCATTAGACGGGAGGATGTTGGTGCTGATGGAGGCAACATATTTTAAACCATCATCAACGGATTTTCCGACGCCATAGTTTAATACCTCTTTGGATGCCTGGACAGCCAGGGGTGAATTTTCCGCAATGCTCATGGCCAGTGCTTCCGCACCTTTCATCAACATATCATGATCTTTAAACACTTCATTGACCAAAAGGATTTCCCTGGCACGGTCAGCACCAAAATGTTTTGCGGTAAATGCCAGTTCCCGGGCGATCCCTTGTCCGACGATCTGTGGAATCCGCTGAAGCACACCTACGTCTGCCACAAAGCTGACAGCGGCTTCCTTGAGTGAAAATTCGGCATCCGCTGAGCAGATGCGGATATCACAGGCGGTTGCCATGTCCAGGCCAGCGCCGATGCAGTATCCGTGGATGGCGGCAATGACCGGCTTGCGGCACCACTCGATACAGCTCATGGTGTCCTGCAGGGCATAAATTTTTTTGATCAGACGCCATTTGATGCCGCCTTTCTGTTCTTTGTCCATTAACTCCGGAAGATCCATGGCCATTTCCATCAAATCGATTCCGGCGGTAAAACAGCTGCCTTTTCCGCTTATGACAATTGCCCGGATATCCGGGTCTTGATCCAGGTCTGCAAAGATTGGAATGCTTTCCTTCCAGGCGGGTGGATTCATGGCATTTTTCTTTTCCGGCCGGTTGAGGTATACCCAGGCAATGGGCGGCTTTTTTTCAACAACATAAAATTTGTATTTACTCATGTTCCCTCCTGACAGCCCAATGGCTTTATATTCAAAATAAATGGTTAAAACCGTTGATCATTTACACAATATTTTCTGTAACTATCATTGTTTTAAGAGAAAATAAAGTATGAATACCATGCCTGCGTCAAGGTTTTTTTCAGTAGGGAAAATAGTTTTTACAGTTGGCCTTTTTTATAGTAAAAGAAATCAATTACAGTATTTTTATGTTTAAATGCGTACTGGATGTAAAAAGTATAAAAGAAATATTGTCCTGAAAAATAGATAAGGATGGATAGAATAATGATGAATAAAATTACATGGATTTTCGTTTTAATTATTTGGGGGACTATTTTTTTCGTGTTTTGCGGCATCGGTTCAGCTGAGGTCTATCAGTATCAGGATGAAAATGGGAACTGGATATTTACCGATACGCCGCCATTTTATGATTCCGAAAAAGTGACCAAAATGGAAGGAATGATTGATGGTATCAACGGGTTAAGGGATTTGAAAAAGGAACTGTATGAAAAGTATCATCCGGAAAATGATGTGGATGCCGCTAGCTTAGCCACTGTAACCGTGACCTCTTCCATCGGAACCGGCTCCGGATTTTTTGTTTCCGATAATGGATACCTGCTAACCAATCGGCATGTGATCCGGGGCGATGAACAGCAGGCCGAAGCGGTTGATCAGGCAATTGAATATATAGATGACCAGGTTGAAATCGCAGAAGGAGAATTTGAACTCAGAGAAAAACAGCTGGCCAGAGAAAAGATAATTTTAGATGAGATGAAAGCAGTTATTGAAAAATCGTCCAGCCGGTCTTCACAAAAAGAAAAACTGGAAAAACAATATCGGGAGCGTCTGGAATATTATCAGGCGTTAAAGAAAGACTATGAGAGAAAGCAGGCAAGCTTTAAAACGGACAAAGAAAAATACAGGGAGGGAAAAACAGATTATGCAAACCAGCAGGCAGTGGCCGGGGTGAACCGGAATTTTAAAATTATGCTCAAGAATAAGGAAATATTATACGCATATCTCGTCCGAGCCAGCAGCAGCTACGATCTTGCTCTGTTAAAAGTTGACGGTTGCAAGACCCCCTTTATTTATCCTGCGGGTATGAATCGGGTGGCCCAACGGCAGAAAGTCTGGGCCATCGGGAGCCCATTAAATATTGCCGATACAATGAAAGACGGGACGGTGTCAGGTTTTACCAACGGCTATATACAGACCAATGCGCAAATATATCCCGGCAACAGCGGTGGCCCTTTGGTGAATGAAAAAGGCCAAGTTCTCGGTATTAATACGTTAAAAGAACTGACACGGAAATTTGAAGGAATGGGACTGGCCATCCCCATTGATACGGCCCTTGATGAATTTGCACAAGAATTAAAATGAATCATTGCCGGTCAAGATGGTGACCCCGTTCATTTCCGTTCATTTCGTTAATTCTTTCGTTTGCACAATAAAGAAAAAAGAGTCTTTTTCATGACAAAATCAAGTGGTAAAATAACAAGTCGAGGCCCAATTTTGAAAAAAGTACTTGCCGGACTCAGGAAAACGAACACCCGGAAAGTAATCGATTTCTCTGAATTTAAAGAAGCCAAAATTTATTCAGAAAATTTAGAAAAAGAGATTATATCCCAAAAAGATCTGTCAAAACATGATCCTCTTCACGGTGTTTATATTTATGCGCAAAATAAACTTTCAGTGCTTGTCGAACAACTCGGCGAGTTACCTGCTCTTTTAAAGCTGACAAATGCCTATGCGGATGCGCAGGAATTATATTTACCTTCCGGGCCGCCGATGAGTCCGTTAACAGCATCATATTTTACATGCTGGGGATTTCTGGATCTTTGTGTTGGGTTGAAAAAAGAAACATTCGCCACCGTCACCATTGATTTATGCAAGTCTTTAGAGGTAGATCCGGAATTAATACAGGCCTTTGAAAGTATGCAGAAATCAAGAATGGGGGTTTATATTCATCAAGGCAATTCCGGAAAATACGTTTTTTTAGAAGAATTGATTACTGAAAAACAGATTAAAGCGATTGTTCCCAGTGGTTATGCTGGAAAACCCAATGAAATATGGCTCGTACGCGTCTTTCCGGAACCATCTCCGGAATTAAATTTCGGATATTCAGTTGTTTTTACAACCCCATATGTGATGATGGAAATGAATGGCGATCGTTTGATTCCGGCTTCAAAAGAAAACTGGTTATCTTTCTTTGAACGAAACATCGAGAAGACAAAAATTAAAGACAAAATTCATGCATATGAGAAGCTCATGAAATATGGCCGAAACCGGCTTTTCTGGAATGAATATATTTTTGAAGGTTATGCGGATTATAGACATGAGATGATAATGCTTGCCGGTTTTCCGGACATTCCATTAAGCAGGCCGCATTCAGAAGAAAGTCAAAAAAGAATGGATATTGAAATTTGATTACTATCTATGAGATTGCGTTGGGCGTTCCTCCTGCGCAATGACCAAATAATTATGAATTTTGAACGTATCGTTCAGGAACTATATAAATATGCGAAAGCAGAGAGAATAGCTCATGAAACTCACGGACAATGAGATCAGAGACATTAACCGGTATTTTGAACAGGGCAAGTCTTTGCCTGAAAAATACCGGTTTCTGCTGTTTGAAGACAAGCGGGAAGTAGAGCTGGTGTGGAACGGAAAGACCAGTGAGGTCTGCAATGTGGTGCTGCCGTTTCAGGTGATCGAGCAGGTGGATGAGCCGCGTGCGGAAAAAGCAATCAAGCTGCAGATGGAATTGTTTGACCGGCAGACCGGGCGACAGATCAAGGGCTGGAACAACAAGCTTATCTGGGGGGATAACAAGCTGGTGCTGTCTTCGCTTAAAAACGGGCCCCTGCGGGAAGAGATCGAGGCCCAGGGCGGCATCAAGCTGATCTATATTGACCCGCCCTTTGATGTGGGTGCGGATTTTTCCATGGATATTGAGATCGGCGGCGAAACCCTGACCAAAAAACCCAATATTCTCGAAGAAATCGCCTACCGGGACACCTGGGGTAAGGGCGCGGATTCATTTATTGCCATGATTTACGAGCGCCTGGTGCTGATGCGGGATCTTTTAGCTGAGGATGGGAGTATTTATGTGCATTGTGACTGGCGGGTGAATAGTTATATTCGGCTGGTGATGGATGAGGTTTTTGGTGTTGATCAAATGCACAACGAAATAATATGGCAAAGAACAAATGCCCATAATATGAAAACGAAAGGATTTGCTCGATCAAATGATACTATCTGGTATTACTCTCGAAACTCAGATTTTTTGTTCAATGAACAATTTACGCCTTATAGTGATGCACAACTAAAGCGTTATAAAAAAGATAAAGATGGTAAATTATATACAGGACGTGACTTGACTTTTTCTGGCAGGAATCCAAATCGACAATTTGAATGGCGCGGAACTGCGCCTCCTGATAATCGGTCATGGGGGGCAGACTTAAAAAAACTGGAAAGGTGGTGGGCAGAAGGGAAGATTCTATTAAAGCGTGATGGCACTCCTCGTTTAGATGGATTGAAAACATATCTTGATGATACTAAGGGCGGAAAGAGATTAACTGCTAACTGGAACGATATTGGACGAGTTGGCAATACGGCTGATGAAAGAATAGACTACCCCACCCAAAAACCGGAAGCCCTTCTTGAACGGATTTTAAAAGCATCATCAAATGAAGGTGACCTTGTAGCAGACTTCTTCTGTGGGTCCGGCACAACACTTGCGACAGCCGAAAAATTAAACCGCAAATGGATCGGATCGGACCTCGGCAAATTTGCCATTCACACCACCCGCAAACGCATGATCGGGGTCCAGCGTCAGCTCAAGCAAGAGAATAAATCCTGGCGGGCGTTTGAAATTTTGAATCTCGGCAAATACGAACGCCAGCATTACATTGGCGTGAATCCGGGCTTGCGGGAACAAGAGCAGCAAAAACAGCTGGAAGCCAGGGAAAAGGATTTTTTAAACCTGATCCTGCATGCCTACCGGGCGGAAAGCGTTGATCAGTTTAAAACCTTTCAGGGCAAAAAAGCCGGTCGGCTGGTGGCTGTGGGACCGGTAAACCTGCCGGTGACGCGGTTGTTTGTGGAAGAGATTATTTTAGAATGCCGCCAGAAGCACGTCACAAGAGTGGATGTGCTCGGGTTTGAATTTGAAATGGGTCTGTTTCCCAATATTCAGGAAGAAGCCAAAAACAAGGGGATTGATCTGGCCATGAAATACATTCCCCGGGATGTATTTGACAAGCGGGCGATTGAAAAAAACCAGGTGGTGTTTCATGATGTTTCGTTTATCGAGGTCAAACCCCATATAAAGAAAAACAGCATAGCCGTTGAGTTGACCGATTTTTCCGTGTTTTATTCCCAGGACTCCGAGGGCGCGGATGAAAACCTGAAAAAAGGCAAACGCAAGGTGATTGTGGACAAAGGTCAGGTCATTAAAATCAGCAAGGATAAAACCGGCATTGTCGAGCGCGAGGTATTAACCAAACACTGGACCGACTGGATTGATTACTGGGCAGTTGATTTTGATTTTGAATCCAAACGCGAAATTGTCCGGGTGATGCGGGATGACACCGGGGAAACCGAAGAAGTATGGACCGGGGATTATGTGTTTGAAAACGAATGGCAATCATTTCGCACCAAAAAAGACCGGTCCCTGGAACTGACCAGCGTATTTCGGGAATGCCTGCCCGGACGTCGGAAAATCGGCATAAAGGTCGTGGATATTTTCGGTAATGACACCATGAAAATCGTTGAAGTGACAATTGGAGGAAAAAAATAATGGCTTTGCATCCTGATTTTCCGGATTCCCCCCATGTGACACTCCACCCGGATATTCGTTGGTTCCCGGCAGATGAAGCCTTGCGGGAATCCAGTTATGAAAAACTTCTGCCCCCGCTGGTGCATGAATTGCGCAAAAAAGTTGCCCAATGGCGGGAAGACAATTATACCGGAGCATCTGACACCAGTATTTCGCTTTTGAACTGGTGGTTTCATACCGAACACCTGATGCCCAAATCAGACGGCATCACGGCCCGGTTTCAGTATTATTTTGCCCAGCAGGAAGCCGTTGAATCCATGGTCTACCTCTATGATGCCATTAAGATAAAAGATAAATATGACCTGTTGCGGTTTGATTCGTCCGGTGCGGTGTCAGCCGGGATGTTTGACGAATCCTGGCGGAGATTTGTCATTAAAATGGCCACCGGCAGCGGAAAAACCAAAGTCATGAGCCTGGTACTGGCATGGTGTTATTATCACAAATTGTATGAGCCGGATTCGGAGCTTGCGCGGAATTTTCTGCTCATTACACCCAATATTATTGTGCTGGACCGTATCCGCGCTGATTTTGACGGGTTGAAAATATTTTTTGAAGACCCGGTCGTGCCGGATAATGGATATGACGGCCAGAACTGGCGGGATGATTTTCAACTGACACTTCATATCCAGGATGAGGTTCATATTACCCGTAAAACCGGAAATATTTTCCTCACCAACATTCACCGGGTGTATACCGGAAATAACATTGAGGCGTCGGCAGATGATGACAATACCATGGACTATTTCCTGGGCAAACGGCCCACAGGCGCGACTACTGATTCAAAAGTGGATCTCGGGGATATTGTCCGGGATATTGAAGAGCTGGTGGTGATTAATGATGAAGCGCATCATATCCATGACAACCGGCTGGCATGGTTCAAATCCATTGAAGACATTCACAACCGGTTAAAGCACAAGGATAAATTTCTTTCCCTGCAAGTAGATGTGACCGCCACACCTAAACACAACAACGGGGCAATTTTTGTTCAAACCATTGCCGATTATCCGCTGGTAGAAGCCATTTCACAGAACGTGGTCAAACACCCGGTGCTTCCGGATTCCGCCAGTCGCGCCAAACTGGCGGAGCGGCAAAGCGCCAAATATACGGAAAGATATGCAGACTACCTGAATCTTGGCTTTGAAGAATGGCGAAAAACATATGAAGAGCATAAAAAACTGGATAAAAAATCCATTCTGTTTGTCATGACTGATGACACCAAAAACTGCGATGATGTAGCCGAGTACTTGGAATCCACATTTCCGGATTTAAAAGATGCGGTGCTGGTGATCCACACCAAAAATAACGGTGAAATCAGCGAAGCATCCACGGGTAAGAAAAAAGAGGAACTGGAAATTCTGCGCAAACAGTCCAATATGATTGACGGATGGGACAGCCCGTATAAAGCGATTGTATCGGTATTGATGCTGAAAGAAGGCTGGGATGTTAAAAACGTCACCACTATTGTGGGTCTGAGGCCATATGCCGCAAAAAGCAACATTTTGCCGGAGCAGACGTTGGGGCGCGGTTTGCGCAAAATGTATCCGGGAAATAATATTGCGGAGTTTGTCAGTGTGGTGGGTACGGATGCGTTCATGGATTTTGTGGAATCCATCAAAGCGGAAGGGGTTGAGCTTGAACACAAACCCATGGGGGAAGGAACAAAACCCAAAACACCGATTATTGTTGAAATTGACAATGAAAATACCGGCAAAGATCTTGATGCGCTGGATATTGAAATCCCCGTATTAACCGCAAGAACGTATCGTGAATATAAAAATTTAGATCATCTGGATGTCGCCGTATTTGATTATAAAAAGGTTCCTTATAAGACCTTCACAAATGAAGAGCAGCGCGAAATTGTATTTAAGGACATCACCACTGGCGAAGTTAACCATACAACCATTCTGGATTCCGGCATGGCCACGGATTACCGTTCCGTGGTTGGCTATTTTACGCAGAGTATCATGAAAGATTTACGTCTGGTCAGCGGGTATGATGTGCTGTATGGGAAAGTAAAATATTTTATTCAGGATCAATTGTTTGAAAACCCGGTCGATTTGGATGACCTCAATACACTGAGAAATCTTTCCGAGCTGGAAGCGTCGAAAACCATTTTTGATACCTTTAAAAAACAGATTAATGAATTAACGATACAGGATAAAGGGAATGCGGAAATCCGGGATATGATTAAACTGCGGAAAACGCGGCCGTTTGTCGTCAAGGAACAGGGATATCTGCTGCCGAAAAAAAGTGTTTTTAACAAAATCATCGGAGACAGCGATCTGGAGCTTCAGTTTGCCGCATTCCTGGAAGAGTGTGACGACATCATCTCCTATGTGAAGAACTATATGGCTGTTCACTTCAAGATTGATTATGTCAATGCCTCCGGTGATATTTCAAACTATTACCCGGACTTTATCGTAAAAAAATCCGAACAGGAATCTTTTATCATTGAAACCAAGGGCCTTGAAGATTTGGATGTGCCGTTGAAAATGGAACGTCTGAAACAATGGTGCAAAGATATCAACCAGGCGCAGGCCAAAATAAAATTTGATTGTGTGTTTGTGGATGAAAAAAGCTTTTTTGAGTATCGGCCCAAAAGTTTTGATGCCTTGGTTGCCGGGTTTAGGGAGTATAAGTGATTCCAACAGCAAATAAAAAACAATTGACAAAGTATCAATTGATACTATATTTATGATAAATCGACCGTCAAAAAAAGAACTGTTAAAAAAAATACGGGAAGCAAAAGAAGCTGTTTTGGGTGGTCGAATTGAAATTGTGGATGCTGTTTCCCTGGCAGCAGATGCCATTGAACTGGGATATGATATCACCACAGAGCTACAAGTTATTCTCGATAAATTATTAAATGACATTTCATCTGACCACTATACCGGCTCACGGCCGCCGCAGAAATCTTATGAAGCAGCGATTCAAAACATAGAACTTTTTGCATTCGTTGTGGATTTTGCGATGCTTGAAAACAACGTATATTTAAAGTTTGCCTTCTCAGGCGGGACGCTCTGGCTGGTTTCGTTCCATAAAGATAGGCCGTTTAAAAAGGGAGAATAAAAATGATGACCAAGGCATGCCCCATGGGGCACGGCCCCATGGAATTAAAACAACAGACAAAAACAATTACGTTCAGGGATGTTGAACTGACAGTGGCTGTTACGGCACATGTATGCCCTGAGTGCGGCATGACAGCTAGTGATGTTAAAACAGCAGGCCAGGTTCAGCGACAGATTGCCGATGCATACCGGGCAAAAATGAACCTGCTGACAGGCGATGAAATCCGTTCCCTGCGCCAAGCCAAAAACTTAACGCAGGATACATTAGCAGAAGAAATGGGCGTGGGTGTTGCCAGTATTAAGCGGTGGGAATTGGGTAATATTCAAAGCAGTTCCATGGATAATCTGTTAAGATCATATCTTGAAAAAAAATACGTCTGTTCCATAAATACCTATACCGGAAACCGTGCTCTTTCCCTGCCTCGCATTAAGCGGGTGGCAAGACAGTTTGAAACAATTTTGGGAAAGCGCTTGCTTAAAAAAGGCGACAAATTCCTGTTTCTTGCAAAATACCTGTGGTATGCGGATATGACGTCTTTTCGTGAACTGGGTAAAAGTATGACAGGTTCAACATATGCCGCCCTGCCGTATGGACCCCAGTTGAACAATTATAAAGACCTTGTCGGTGAAATTAAGCAATCCGATGAATTAGCATCAGAACCGCTAAGTGATGGGGAAATCCGGATCATTGATTCCATTGCGAAAAAATTTCCGAACGAGAAACAGATATATGATGCCGCTCACTGCGAGGAAATTTGGAAAGAAGCCCCCACTGGAAGCCTGCTTTCATACTCCCTCGCTTACAGGTTAACTGAAATTCAATCAAGCGTTTGACCAGGGAATATTTAAATGAACGATAGTGACAATCCAATAATTGGATACAGTGCATTCACACTATATGACGACTCTTATGAATATAACGAAAATGCCTGCTACATCGCGGATTCCCCGGAATCTTTAAAAAAATTCCTTGGAGACGCCGTGTTTAATATCAATGATTATAGAATCGACACAATAAAATTAACTGATATTTTAGATGATTATGGGTGCTCATCGGGTGAGTACGCCATGGAACACCAAACGTTAAAACGATTCGAGCAAATATCAGGAATACCATATACTGTAAAACCATTTGATGGTTTTTTTGATGCCGGAGCACCTGAACTGTTTGTTGTTAATATTAAAAAGAAAATAAATAAAAAAGCCGAAGACTTCACAATCCCAGAAATACTGGATTCTTTTAAGATATTTGATGGAATTTATAAGCGAGAACAAATCGATGCAGCCATCATGTTTAAGCAAGCGATCATCCCATACCTCATAAAGATACTTGAAAATGTCCTTGCTGACCCTGAAAAATATGCTGAAGATGAGAATCTGTATGATCATATTTATGCGGTCATGCTGTTGGGACATTTTAAGGAACCTAACGCCCACAAGGTCATCATTGACATTTTCAGTCTTCCTGATGATATGCCGGGCAAATTGTTCGGTGATATAACAATATCGAATCTGCCGGTGATATTATTAAATACCTGTGGCGGATCTATTGAATCCATTCAGTCGATGACTTTAAACAAGCAAGCGAATGATTACTGCAGAGTGTCCGCTTGTCAGGCATTGGCATATGCAGTGGTTGAGGGATACGTTTCAAGAGAAAAAGTTATAACATTTTTTAATACTTTATTTACCGGCGAAGAAGCAGATGAAGTATCTGATTTCTGGGGACTCATTGCTAATTATATTTGTGATTTATATCCTGAAGAGAGCATGGACGTGATCAAACAGGCGTATGATGCCGGGTTAATAATGCCGGGGTTGATTTCATACGGCGAATTTGAACATGCGTTAACCCTTGGTAAAGATAAATGTCTTGAAAAGTTAACAATTGATTTAAATCTGATCAGTTTGGATGATATTCACGCACGGATGTCCTGGTGGGCTAGCTTTAATGAAGAAGCAGAAACTGTTTTACCTTCAAGCGATATGATGGAGAATGATTTATTTTCCGGGTATTCAAAACAGAACTCCGGCAAATCGCAAATGAATAAAAAGAAGAACAAAAAAAAGAAACGGAAACAGGCCAAGGCGTCAAAGAAAAAAAACCGACGTTAATTAACAGGAAAACCAATGGGCACTGCTAATTAGCGGTTGAACGAAAACCCCTGAATCCAAGTTGCCATTACGAGTAGTGAGGAACGAACGACGAAGTAATCCCCTGGCTTTAATGAGATTGCTTCGATCGTTCCTCACTCGCAAAGACAAAAGAGTTATAATTGTGGCACTTTCCGTTCAGTGACTAAATAGCATTTCGTCCCGTCATCTGCCTTGCATCCTGATGAAAAATTCCGTATAAGCCCCTCATGAAACCCGAAATAAAACCGGACATTCAAAAATTCATCAACACGCCGTTAAACATAGGCAATCGCGTTATTTCCGGCCGTTTGATTCTTGCCCCTATGAGCGGTCTGACCCATGTGGCATACCGGGAACTGCTGGACGGCTATGGCGGATGCGGCCTGCTGTTTTCCGAAATGTGCAGTGCCAGATCAGTCCCCCAGGAAAATCGCTTTGTATCTCCGGTGTTCCGGTGGCGGGATGAAGAACTTTCGCGTCTGGTTTGCCAGATATTCGGCTCGGACCCGAAAATTATGGTAATGGCGGCAAAAAGGGTGGAAGCGGAAGGCTTTTTCGGGGTGGATTTGAATTTCGGGTGTTCCGTGGCCGCCATCTGTAAAAAGAATTGCGGCGCAGCCTTACTTAAAATCCCGGAGTTGGCGGTGAAGATGGTCCATGATGTTCGCCGTGCTGTTGCGATCCCGCTGACGGTTAAATTCAGGACTGGGTGGGAGGACAGCCCGGACCTTGCGGTGGATCTGGCTCGCCGGTTTGAAGATGCGGGTGCGGATGCGTTGATTTTCCATCCCAGGGTGGCGCCGGACCGGCGGTCCCGGCCACCGAAATGGGAATATATCAGATCGGTTAAACAGGCTGTGTCGATTCCGGTGTTTGGTAACGGGGAGGTCTTTACGATAGATGATTGTGAAAAAATGATTGATACCACCGGCTGTGACGGGGTCGCGCTGGGGAGGATCGCTATTGCAAAACCCTGGGTGTTTTCTCAATGGCGTAATGGATGCGCTGTTGAAACAGAAATTTACAGAAAAAGCATGAAGCAGATGATTCTGCTGCTGAGCAAACACTATGAGCCGATACCGGCGATTCGGAAATTTAAAAAAATGGCGGTTTACACCGCCGCCCTTTTTAAATTCGGCCACAGTTTTTTTAAAAAAATATTCCGGGCAGTTGATTTTTTCGAAATTGAGTCTGCCGTGGATGTGTTTTTTGACCAATCCCCTGAACTGGCCGACCGGCCCAATTTAAATTTGTTTCGATGAAATAACCCCCATGGCAAAATGACTTGCCACTTTCAGCCTTATAGCCTTTTGGGCGGAGTTTCATATAAAAAACTTTACATTTTTTGAAACCTGTTGATATAATTTTTTCTTTTAATGTTTTTTAATAATCAGGTTAAGTGGTAAAAATGCTTATTTATTAATTTTGGCATTAGCAATTATGTATTATCTCAAAAATATTGATCAAGATGACCAACATGCCAAAACAGCGCTGTCCATTCGTGAGGAGTTTGAAAAAAGAGAAGCCTCATTTATCTCGCCGTTTGGGATGTTGTCATCTGCTTCCAAAGGCCGTGCCCGTGAAGAGGAACCCTGCCCGGTTCGAACGGTATACCAGCAGGACAGGGATAGGATTGTTTTTTCCAATTCTTTTAGGAGATTAAAGCATAAAACCCAGGTATTTCTTTCACCTCTGGGCGATCACTACCGCACCCGCCTGACTCATACCCTTGAAGTGGCAGAGGTCGCCAGAACCATCAGCCGGGCTATGCGCTTAAACGAGGACCTGGCGGAAGCCATTGCATTGGCGCATGATCTCGGGCATACCCCGTTCGGCCACAGCGGAGAAACCGCACTCAAAGAAATTTTTTCGCCGGATTTTTCCCACAATATCCAGAGCCTCCGGGTGGTGGATATCCTGGAACGAAGCGGAAGCGGCCTGAATTTGACATATGAGGTGTGTGACGGAATTGTAAAGCATTCCAAGGGGTTCGGTGGGGATATTCTCCCGGCTGATTCCAAGGATAAGGCTTGCACCATTGAAGGCCAGGTCGTTAGAATTGCCGATATCATTGCTTATTTAAATCATGATCTGGATGATGCCATTCGCAGTGGGGTGATTGCCATAGATCAGGTGCCGAAATCCTGTTTAGAGATTTTAGGAGAATCCCATTCACAGCGGGCCATCACCATGATTCGGGATTTGATTTTTTCAAGTCAGGTGCATGACAATCAGGTCGATCTGCAGCTAAGCGAGCCGGTCTTTTCCGCAATGACGAATTTGAGGGAATTTCTTTATGAAAATGTGTACCGATCAGAAAGGGTGCATGCGGAATTTGTTAAAGCCAAAAAAATGATATCAGAAATTTATACTTATTTTTTAAGTCATCCTGATGATTTAAGTTTAAGGCTCAAAAGTATGGAAATCGATGTGGTTTATTCTTACAAAGTCCTCCCTGAACGCATCATTTGTGATTTTATCGCCAGCATTACCGATCGATATATATTAAACCTGTACAATGAACTGTTTGTTCCCGCCCCGCTGGTTTAACCCGAGAACAATCCGGGTTCAAGGAACCTGTCTTTTAATTGGATTATAATCCGTGATGTTTGATAAATATATTAATTTTCTCAATGAATTGAAGCAGCTGTATGCCCGGATGGACCAAAGGTATGACGAGATCGCGGATACATATGGCTTTCAGTGTTCAGGGTGTGCGGACAATTGCTGTCTGACCCGGTTTTTCCATCATACGCTCGTTGAATTTTTATTCCTGCGCAAGGGGTTTGCCGATCTGGATGAACATGTGCGGGGAGAAGTCAGTCATCAGGCATCAGATGTTAATGAAAAGATTCTTCAGGTTGAAAGCGGCGGCCAGGTCCCTCGTGTCATGTGCCCGTTAAACAGAAAAGGGCTCTGTATTCTTTACGAATACCGTCCCATGATTTGTCGACTCCATGGGATTCCCCATGAATTTTTGCATCCGGTTCGGGATAAAATCATAGGTTCGGGCTGTCATGAATTTGAAGCACAATGCGGTCAAAAGAAATACCTGGCGTTTAACCGAACGCCTTTTTACCGGGAAATGGCCCGCCTGGAACAATGCGTAAGGGGCGTGGCCGGCATCAACGAAAAATTTAAAAAAACAGTGGCGCAAATGCTGGTCGAAGATTTGGGGAAAATCTTATGAAATTTATTGAAACCAATGACCTATCCGATATTCGGGGACGCATGCTCAATGGGTCGGATATATTTGAGTTCAGGTGTCATCCGGGGGTTTCATGTTTTAATCTGTGCTGCCGGAACCTGAATTTTTTTTTAAATCCCTATGATGTGATCCGTCTGAAACAGAATCTGGAGATCTCAGCCGGAGAATTCATTGAAAAATATACGGATATTATTGTTCGGCCCGGTAATTATTTCCCGGACGTCCTGCTCCGTATGGCCGATAACGCTGAAAAAACATGCCCATTTTTAACGGAAGGCGGGTGTCGGGTGTATCCGGATCGGCCACAAACCTGCCGAGCGTTTCCGGTGGAGCATGGTTTGTACTATGATGCCGCGAAAAATCAAACCAGTCTGGTTCATTTTTTCCGGCCCCCGGATTTCTGCCAGGGCCGGCATGAAAATACTGCCCGGACTATAGCATCCTGGGAGGCGGACCAGGAGTCAGCCTTTTATAACCAGATGACCGTGCGATGGGCGGAAGTTGCGCGCCTGTTTCAAGCTGATCCGTTTGAAGGAGAAGGCCCGAATGGCCAGAAAGGCAAAATGGCATTTATGGCCGTATATAATATGGATGCATTCCGGGATTTTGTTTTAAACAGCAGCTTTTTGAAGCGTTATAAAGTCAAATCTCAGCTCCGCATGAAGATCAAGTCCGATGATGTGGCGGTGTTGAAGCTGGGGATGGCCTGGATAAGAATGTTTCTGTTCGGTGTAAAAGTAAGCGAAATAACGCTGAAAAGGTAAAGCCGGTTTTCACCATGGGCAAACCTGCCTGTATAAACAGATGCCCCAGACAGTTAAAATAATCATTTTATAATTTTCTATACAAAAATAAAAGAGAATCCGCGAAATTTTTTATAAAAATTCCCCTTTTACAAAAAATTATGATATTATTTTGACAATTTAGGCAACTTGCTGATACTTTATGAAATTGAAATTTTGTTTCAAATATTTGTCTGGTGACGACTGACGGCAAAATCTACCGGACATGTATCTCTAAATGCGGCAGTGCTTTCAATCAGTCAATTGAGGGATGTTTTTTTTAATGAATATCAAAAAGCTCGAACCCGGCGCGAAGTTAACACTTACCAATGATGGAGAGTTATCTCTTTTTTTTGTGGGGGTCGGCAGTGCTTTTACTAAAAGACATTATCAGACAAACCTGATGATCATTAAGGGGAACGACCATGTCATGGTCGATTGCGGATCAAAAGCCCCTCAGGCACTGTATGAACTTGGATTAAGCGTCACCGATATAAAGAACTTTTTAATTACGCATTCCCACGCAGACCATATTGGCGGTCTGGAAGAGGTCATGTTGACGTGTCGGTTTGTCACCAAAGAAAAACCGAACATTATTATTGATAAAAAATTTCAGCAACTCTTATGGGATCTTTCCCTGAGGGGCGGAGCGGCTTTCAACTACGAAAAAAACGGATCGGACATCACCTTCAAAGATATGTGGCACAGCATTCGGCCCGAATGGTTGCCGTCGTACCCACGGGAGACTCACGAAATAGACATCGGCGGTATCAGCATCAAAACATTTCGCACCATGCACACACCTGACAGTACAACGAACTGGGAAAGCTCTTTCTGGAGCTGCGGTATCGTCATCGACAACCGGGTCATGTTTACCAGTGACACCCGGTTTGACCTGGATTTATTTGAAAATTACTGCTCGCTCTTTGACCTGGAGATCATTTTTCATGACTGCCAGTTTTTTACCGGCGGGGTGCATGCCGGAATCGAGGAATTAAATACCCTGCCGGCTGAGATAAAAAAGAGACTGATTCTTACCCATTATAGCGACAACTGGGAAGACTTTCAGCAAACAGTGAAAGACTGCGGTTTTTACGGCCTGGCAAAGCAGTGGCATTATTATAATTTTGCTTAGTGTTACGGAGCCTATTGCAACCTCTGCGCCGGAAACGATTGCATTGAAAATCCTCGCCTGGATGCAGCTTCAGCGTTTCTGGGTGGAAAGAGCTTTTGAGGATGCAAAAAGCGAGTGCGGCATAGCTGATTACCAAGTTCGGAAATGGAGTGCATGGCATCATCATATGGCCCTTGTTATGATGGCGATGTTGTTTATGCTTAATGAACTGATAGGCATAAAGACACATATTTTTATACGAACAGCGATAGCGTTTGTATGATAAGATAGCATGTAAAGAGGTTAAAATGGAAATTTGGATAAATGATGACAAAAGCCATGACTTTAATGTAGTCTTCTGCCACCAGAAAGACGGTTCCTGGATTAAAAAGGGAAAACCGGTTTCCAGCAATAATCGGTAAAAAAATACACTATCGGAAGTGTCTTAAAAAAATGCCGGGAAAAACCATTGATAAAGCATTCGCTTTTTTGAGAGTCGAGGTAAAATAAAGTTTTATTGTTGCATAACAGATTGACTTTGATAAAATAATTTTACTTTAATTTTTAATTCCCAGAACCTCAGGAGGTCTTCCATGCTTGGTCAGTATAATAAAAGATCAGGGATAGACAGGCGAATCGGCAATGAGCGCCGGATAGATTACACCCGTTCATTTTTCATCAAACCTTTTGATCAGCGAACGGGATTTGAACGCCGGGAAACTGAAGAGCTGCGTTCAGGGTGGGTGCGTGTCTCCAAATACAGCAGTGCTTATTTGGGGTTTCCCGTAGAAACCCTGCACTAAATTTGACGGTTTCGCAAAACTTTTAACTCAGCCATCCTGTTTTTTTTTACGGGACCATCAAAATTACTATTGACTTCGGGGTGCTGAGCTATTACTTTGTGGTATAAATTAAGTTTTGGAGTATATTTTTAAAATGAACGATCAATTCAACGTACACACCGATTTAATGATGTCCATGATGCACACCCGAGGTGCGCCCATGGGTTGATTCATTATTGTCATAATCAACATTAAAGCCGTGGGTCTTAAATAGATTCACGGCTTTTTTTATTTGACGGCTTCATAAAAAGCCCAAATTTTGCGTTGCGCTGCATCCTTCGCTGCTTCATAGTACTATAAGTACAAATTATTACTCAGGATTTGTGCATCTTGCCAGTTTTATGAGATTGGTAAACTTTTATACTTTGCCGTCGAAATCTGACTTTTTACGGGACTATCTTAGTTCACTGCTGTCCGGTTAACTTTTTTTACTACAATATAACACCTTGATTATTAATATGATACTTGCAATTTTATTTTTTGAGATAGCGTTTTCGGTTTTTTTGTTATTTTTCGCCTCCGGCGAGGTTTTTTTATTATAAAA
>JAJRPH010000367.1 GCA_024280875.1 Deltaproteobacteria bacterium
AATTCGGTTTTTAATTTTTCCGGTGGATGCATTCCAGATGATTAACTCATTATCCCCACCGGAAACAATGATCTCTCCGGTCAGATCGAATGCAACACTGTGTATTCTGCTGGTATGTCCAATGAGCGTTTTCAGCAGTTCACCGGTATGTACATCCCATAACTTAATCGCCTTGTCACTGCCCGCGGAGACCACGATACGGCCGTCCGGCGAAAAAGCCACCGCAGTCACCCGGTCTTCATGATTGAAATGGTGGACCACGCTTCCGTCATTTATTTTCCAGAGAATAACGATTGAATCATAGCTGCCGGATGCCAGCAGGCTCCCATCCGGACTGAAACAAAGAGATGACACGGACCCATAATGACCGGATAAAGTGGAAGGAAATTGCTCAGGGCCTGAGGCACTGAGCATGTTTATTTTTTCCGGATCAGCCGGTTCCGTTTCTACCAGCGCCGACGATTCGCGACTGTTATCAGATTCAATTTCAGAAGAAGCCGTGTTTACCGATTTCGTTGAATTTGATTGTTCAATCGGGTCAAACGATTTGGCCATATAGGCTTCCGCCTTTTTCTTTAAAATCACCTTTACAATAATATCATATTCCACATTGACCCATTCCCGGTATCTTTTATACCCAGCGTGCTCGACCAGAATATCGTATTGCCCTGGCGCAAGCTGAATCCCTTCATAATACCGTGATTTAATATTCATAACCTTAATCGTACTTCCAGGAGGGGATACCTGGATCGTCAGGCTGTGCTTTTCATTTTTCGATTGTTCGACTGTGTTAAAAGAATCATTTCCACGGGTTTGTGAAGAATAGACTGAAGTCGATGGATGCGGGTCGGCAGTATCTTTGGGGGATGAGTTTGATGTCGACAGCTTGTCAATCTCTATGTGTTCCAGAAGACTTGACATATCGTCTTCAACCGCTTTTATTGTTCTACAGCCACTTGAGAACAGAATTATAAATAAAATAAAAAATAACCGCTTCATTATAACTCCCCGTGTTTCAATTATCTTTCAATAAACATACCGATAGAATGGATAAACATTTCAAAACCGACATCCGGATGACCAAATATGAAATGATTTCATAAAAATTTTTAATTTAACATAAAACCGGGGAAAAATAAAATACCAATTTTTTTCAAACTATATTCAAATACCTGTAAAGGATGGGGCACCCATTAAAGTCTGCTCTTGACTCATATCAAAATTTTAAATAAGCCAAGGGCAGACTTGATGATTCCGTAAAAAGTAGCCGGATCGCGATTATCATCTGCATCACCATCCTGATGTTGTTCTTGGATATCCGCATTCCTTTGTTTGACACAAAACGGGCACTGGTGTAAGATATGACAGAAAAAATTCGCAGGTGGTGTTCATTCGACCCGCCTTAGCTTCGGTTTAAAGGAGAGTTGCGGTGAAAATCGTCATTGTGGGTGCCGGTGAAGTGGGGTTTCACATTGCCAGCCGTCTGGCGCTGGAAAACAAGGATGTAGTGGTGATCGACGCTAATCCGGAGGCACTGAAACGGCTCTCCGAAAACATCGACGTTCAGACAATCACCGGTTCGGGAAGCAATCCCGCCATCCTGGAGGCCGCCGGGATCCGTCAGGCTGAGATCATGCTGGCCGTAACCGATTCCGATGAGGTAAACCTGGTGGCCTGTCTGATGGCCGACACCCTGTCTCCCACCACCAAAAAGCTGTCCCGGCTTCGGGCAGCCGGTTTTGACAGCTATCACGATGCCTTCAAGATCAACGCACCGCATATCGATACGGTCATCAACCCCGAAATCGAGGTGGTCAGAACCATCGAGCGTCTCATGAGGGTTCCGGGCGCTGTGGACGTGGTCGAATTTGCTGACGGCCGTATCAAGTTTGTTGGTGTTTATATAGAACCCGACTCTCGCCTGGCAGGTGTGCGGCTGTCCAATTTGTCGAGCATCATTAAGGAAAATCGGCCACTGATTACCGCTCTCGTTCGTGACGACCGGCTGATCATCCCCAAGGGCCACGACCACCTGCGCTCAGGGGACCTGGTCTACTTTACCAGCGAAGAGAAAAACCTGTTCAAGCACCTCTCCATCTTCGACAAGTTTGTTACGCCGATAAAGCGGGTGCTGATTGTCGGCGGTGGACAGATCGGCTATCGGCTGGCAAGGCGGCTTGAAGATCAATCGTTCTCCTGCAAGGTTATCGAAAAGCGCGCCACCCGTTGCGACTTTCTTGCCGAGAAACTTGATCGAACCGTTGTGCTGCACGGTGACGGGTCAGACCAGAGCCTGCTGGTTGAAGAAAATATTCATGACACCGATCTGGTGGTGACTCTGACCAGTGATGAAGAGACCAATATCCTGGTGTCACTGCTGGCAAAACGACTGGGTGCCAAAAAAACCATTACTCAGATTAATAAATTCAGCTATTTTCCCCTCATGACCACCATCGGCATCGAACAGGTGGTCAGTCCCCGCCAGTCGGCCATCAACTCAATCCTTCAACACATCCGCCGTGGAAAGGTGCTTTCGACAATATCCATTAAAGGGGAAGTGGGAGAGGTGATGGAAGCGTTGGCCATGCCCACGTCTGATATTGTATCCAAGCCTTTAAAAAAAATTGCATTCCC
This sequence comes from Deltaproteobacteria bacterium, assembly GCA_024280875.1. Classification (GTDB taxonomy): domain Bacteria; phylum Desulfobacterota; class Desulfobacteria; order Desulfobacterales; family Desulfosalsimonadaceae; genus SURF-3. The sequence continues at coordinate 2,635 of JAJRPH010000367.1, forward strand.
AAAGGGCTCTATGGTGGCTGGCATTATCCGCAAAGAGGCCATTATCATCCCTCGCGGCGACAGCATTATAGAGCCCGATGACCGGATCATCATTTTTGCCACCCGTAAAGCCATCCCCGGTGTTGAAAAGATTCTGGCCGTAAAACTGGAGTACTTTTAAATGCGGTGGCGCTATATCCTTAAAACCGTCGGGATATTGACCCTGTTTTTCGGTGGAACCATGGTGGTTCCGCTGAGTTTTGCTCTTTTTGCCATGGACAGCAGCCTGATGCCGCTGGTCAAGGCCATGGAGGTCACGCTGGTTTGCGCCGCCGGTCCGGCGATCATCTTCAGGCATGCAAAGGCAAAAATTATCAGTCAGCGTGAGGGAATGGCCATTGTGGCCCTTGGATGGACGTCCATCGGCCTGTTTGGGGCGCTTCCCTTTTATTTTTCCGACGCATCCTTTCTCTTTGTGGATGCATTCTTTGAATCCGTTTCCGGTTTTACCACCACCGGGTCATCGATTTTGACCGACATCGAAGGGTTGAGTCGGGGACTGATGATCTGGCGCAGCTTCATCCAATGGCTGGGGGGAATGGGAATCATCGTCCTGTCCATCGCCATCCTTCCTTTTTTGGGTGTCGGCGGCATGCAGCTCTACAAGGCGGAAGTGCCCAGCCCAGTGCCAGACAAGCTCAAACCCAGGATCCGCGACACGGCTGTCATTTTATGGAAAGTATACGCCCTGTTTACTTTGGCCGAAGTGGCGCTGCTGTTGCTCGGTGGCATGAACTTTTTCGATGCCCTGAACCATGCCTTCACCACCATGCCCACCGGCGGCTTCTCCACCAAAAACGCCTCGGTGGCCCACTTCAACAGTGTGTACATTGATGTCATCATTATTATTTTCATGCTGCTGGCCGGCATCAACTTCTCCCTTCACTACCAGCTGTTAAGGGGCTGGCCAAAGGCCTTATGGAAAGATTCGGAATGCCGGTTTTTTCTGGCGATGTGCCTGATTCTGACTGTTGTGGTAGGAGTTAATATTTACGGCACGGTTTATCCGGATCCAGGCCAGGCTCTTCGGCACGCCGCTTTCCAGGTGGTCTCCATCGTGA
>JAJRPH010000368.1 GCA_024280875.1 Deltaproteobacteria bacterium
ACTATCATACATTGATCAATCTGTTGACTGCATTTTTAAACCGCATGGACAGACATTCCGAAAAAAGCAAAAACCCGGATACAAATGCCCACCGGGAATCGTTAAAAAACTACATCACGTCATATGACACCCGGGCGGACGGATGGATTAAGCATATCGATAATATCGACAAACTATTTAACTACTTTGACTCACAAAAGGAATTAAAAAAATATAAACAACGCAATGCGAATCCTCAAAAGATTCAAAACGTTGAAAGAACCTTAAAACTTCAGAAAACCCTATTAAATCACATATTTAAACTTATATCAAAAGAAAAAATAATGAATGGGATTGTAGCTGCCTATCAGATGCGCCCGGTGTATGAACGCTACTGCCCCCCTTTATCGCCCCAGGAATGTCTGCAATATATAGTTGTTCCCAAGGTCAGAAAAAACACCATCCGAAAACTAAAACGCTTTAAAAAATATTTTGGGAAATCATTTCCATTAGCCCCCTTGAAACGGATCATACGCGGTATCCGGACAACTTCCAGGCAGTCACGGAAAAAATACTTGCTCAGATTTTTGAAAGATTTTTCAAAATATCACAGGGACGTTAGAAACAACCTGTTGATCCGGGAAACCTCCGACAGTATCAACATTACCACCGATGAAAAAATTATCAATCTATCCCGTAGCAATAACTGCCTGTATGAGTTTAAATTATCATATGAAGATGTTTTTGATAAAAAACCGATTATTAATCTGGCGGTTCTCAAAGCGGATGTGAGAGGCTCAACCGCGATCATTGAACAGATGAAATCAAAAAAACTGAATCCCGCTTCTAATTTCAGCTTCAATTATTTTGAACCGATCAGCAAACTCTTATCCCTGTATGGGGCGGTCAAAACTTTTATTGAAGGGGATGCCATTATTTTGTCGATATTTGAGCACCAGGACACGCCGGGGCGCTGGTACAGCATTTCCAGAACCTGCGGACTGGCGATCAACATCCTTATGGTTGTGAAAAAATACAATAAAATAAATAGAAAAAAAGGACTCCCAAGACTGGAAATAGGGGTGGGGATCGGGTTTTCCAATGCGCCCCCGACATTTTTTTATGATGAAGAAAATCAGATCATGATTTCCCCGGCGATCAATGACGCGGATCAGTTGTCCCGGTGCGACAAGACCCTGCGCCAGCATCTATCTAACGAAAGACTGCCGTTTAATGTCTACGAGCTACAGCCGGACCTGGACCCGGAAACATCCATTTTGTTTAATCATAAGACCCTTCGATACAATGTGAAAGGCATCCAGCTATCGCACAAAGGATTTAAAAAACTGTCAAAGGAAATTCACTTAAAGCGGATCGAATGTCAAATTCCGGAAATCGGCACAGAACCATTGACTTTTTACACCGGCAAATTCCCAACAACTGCCGAAAACTTTCAGCGCCTGATCATTCGGGAAGCCAACATTCCTAAAATATCCTTAAAAGACCTGAGCATTATCGGTCAGACTGAAAACAAATATTATGAAGTATGTACCAACCAGAAGGTTTATGAATACGTTAAAAAAGCCGTCAAATAACTTCATCCCGACGGTTCTCACCATTGCCGGGTCCGACCCGTCCGGAGGCGCCGGTATCCAGGCGGATCTCAAAACATTTACCGCAGCCGGGGTTTACGGCGCATCGGTAATCACCGCATTAACCGCACAAAACACACAGACCGTGAGTGCCGCCATGCCGATACCGGCGGACTTTGTTAAACAACAACTGGAATCAGTCTTATCGGATATCCGCGTGGACATTATCAAACTAGGCATGATGCCCAACTCCGACATCTGCAAAACCATCGCGCCGTATCTAAAAGGTTTCCCGGTGGTCTGTGATCCGGTCATGATATCCACCAGCGGATGCAACCTGATTGATGACCCGGCGGTAGCAGCGCTTACCGAACATATCATTCCCCGGTCCACCTACATTACCCCCAACTATGATGAACTCAAAACACTGTATGGGAAAGAAATCAAAAATATTAAAACCGCCGGGCTTGATTTGCTTCAACGATTTGACAATCTTTCCGGAGTTGTTCTAAAAGGCGGGCATATTGACACAGCCAACAAGACTGTCACGGATATCCTGATGTTAAAACACGGCAGCAGTATCCGTGAATTCATCGAAACCAACCCCCGTTATCAAACAAAAAACACTCACGGCACGGGATGCACCTTTGCCTCCGCGTTTGCCGCATTTTTAGCCAGAAAGTTCGACCCGCCCGCCGCCTTTTCAAAAGCCATCTCTTTTACCAACCACCTGATTGATATCTCCAAAGACACCCAAATCGGCCAGGGAAACGGCCCGCTGATGCATCACCAGCATGCAGAACGTTGAACATTCAACCGACATCCTCCCCCCACTTACCATTTGCTTTTTAAAACATGTAATGATATTAAAAACTTCCATTTAAAAAACAGGTGCTCACTGCCCACACAACCAACTGAAAATAAAATATATAAAAACCAGACCAGGCGATTTATGAAAATTTTTGACAGCCACTGCCATTTAAATGATAAATCCTATGATAAGGATATGGACCAGGTCATTGACCGAGCAAATGCAGCAGATATCGACGCCATGATGATTGTCGGGATCACTGAACGGACTACCGCACAGGCCGTTGAAATAGCTGCGTTATACCCCGGATGTTATGCCTCGGTGGGTGTTCACCCCCATGATGCATCATCCTGCAATGAAAACGTGTTAACCAATTTCAAAAAACTGGCAAAAAATCCGCTGGTAAAGGCCTGGGGGGAAACAGGCCTTGACTTCAACCGGATGTATTCCCCAAAAGAAGCACAGGAAAAATGGTTTGTCCGCCAGCTTGAAACCGCAGAGGAATTAAACCTGCCCCTGATTTTCCATGAACGGGATTCAAACGGACGATTTCTTGACATATTAAAAGTACATTATTCAGACGACGGCTGCAAAGGTGTGGTACACTGTTTCAGCGGCGACAGCAATGAACTGGATGAATATATCAAACTTGGACTGCATATCGGCATCACCGGCATTATCACCATTCAATCAAGGGGAAAGGGCTTACGAAAACTGGTACCGCATATCCCGGAAGACCGGATTCTGGTTGAAACAGATGCCCCTTACCTTACCCCGGCACCGGAAAAAAATAAAACCCGACGCAATGAACCGGCTTTTGTCCGGTCTGTTTTAATGAAGGTCGCCGATGTTTTAGAGGCTGATCCTGAGGAACTGGCGGACACCATATGGGGTTCCACATGTAGCTTATTTAACATAAATTCGAACACTTAAACACAAATCATTCCTATATAAAAAACAGGAGTTATATATCATGAAGTTAGGCATTACCGGCCTTGCCGGATCTGGAAAAACAACGGTTTTTGAAGCTTTGACCGGAGATTTTTCCGAAGCGGGCAATAAAATGGAAAACCGGCTGGGAACCATCCGGGTACCGGACGCACGCATTGACCGGCTAAGTGAAATATTTAATCCCAGAAAAACAATTTACGCCCAGGTAGAATATTTCCTTCCTGGAAAATCAGGCCGGGCAAAAGACTCCGGCAAAGAAGATGCCTCCTGGACCGCAGTCCGGGATGCTGACGCCCTGATCCACGTAATCCGGAATTTCAATATGTTCGGCCTTGAAGAACCGAATCCTGCGACCGACTTTTCCACACTTGACCAGGACCTGATACTCATGGACCTGGCGCAGGCGGAAAAGCGCATTGAACGAATGGACGCGGAAGCTTAAAAAGCAAAAAAACCAGATCCGGAAGAACGTGAACTGCTGGGTGAGTGCAATAAAGCCCTGGAATCGGAAACACCCTTGCGGCGCCACCCGAACCTGGCCTTTGCCCACAAATTAAAAGGATATGCCTTTTATTCAGCCAAGCCCATGCTTGTGTTATTCAACAACGAAGATGAAGACGATGCGCTTCCGGAGCCTGCCCCAATTTTTGAACAAGAAGACTGCATGATCATCCGGGGAAAACTCGAACATGAACTGGCCCAGATGAGTCAGGAAGAAGCAGCTGAACTACTGGAAGAATTTGAAATCTCAGCCTCTGCAACCGATCGTGTTGTTAAGCAATCATATAAATTGCTCGGCCTGATATCTTTTTTTACAGTGGGCGAAGATGAAGTCCGGGCCTGGACTATTAAAAAAGGAACCGCTGCGGTGGATGCCGCCGAAGTCATTCACTCGGATATCAAAAAAGGATTTATCCGGGCGGAAGTAATTTCCTATGATGACTTCATGGACGCCGGTTCCATGGCAAACGCCAAAAAAAAGGGCACCCTCCGGCTGGAAGGAAAAACCTATGAAGTCCAGGACGGGGATATCATCAACTTCCGGTTTAATGTATAACCGGCTTTTAAAAACTATATTTTCTTAATCTTGACAAACTCGTAAAAAGTCAGATTCTGATGGCAAAGAAAAAAGATCCAAATTCGAGGCGCGCAAATCCTGAGTGATGATTTGTACTTAGCGTACCATGAAGGAACGAAGGATGAAGCGCAACAAAGAATTTGGACTTTTTACGAAGCCATCAATCTTAGCCTCAATCAATTACCATAATTTTAAAAAAATTTCCTCTATGAGAAAGGAGACCGCATGAGTGCAACTGAAAAAAATTTAATGGAAGCCTTTGCAGGAGAATCCCAGGCCAATCGCAAGTATCTTGCATTTGCAAAAAAAGCCGACCAGGATGGATATCCCCAGGTGGCAAAACTATTTCGAGCTGCGGCAGCAGCGGAAACCGTTCATGCCCACAGCCACTTGCGGGTGGCCGGCGGCATCAACGCCACAGCAGATAATTTAAAAGAAGCCATTGCCGGCGAAACCCATGAATTCAAATCCATGTACCCGGAAATGATCAAAGCTGCGGAAGCAGAAGGCAACGCCCAGGCCGTCCGGACTTTTACTTTTGCCAATGAAGTAGAAAAAATTCATGCCGACCTCTACCAGAAAGCGCTGGATAATATGGATGCGGCAGAAGAGGTGGATTATTATGTATGTTCGGTTTGCAGATATACCTGTGAAAATGAAGCGCCGGATGAATGCCCGGTCTGCAAATCAAAAAAATTGGCTTTTTCAAAAGTCGATTAAACGCATTCTATTATTTAAAAAGCCGGCACCTTTGACGGATCGTCAAGGGCGCTGGCTTTTTTTTATTCTTTTCTCCTGAAATTGATTGATTTTATATGCCCTTTTTTGACAGGATAATTTTAATTATGGGCATTATCTTATTATTATTTCCGGCATGATCGGGTGAGGAGAAAAATATGCGAGTAACAGTTTTGTGTGAAAATACGATCAGTGTTCCGATTCCAAAGGGGCTTATGGGCGAGCATGGGCTTTCTTTTTTAATCGAAGATAGCAATTCCGTTCTTTATGATACCGGCCAGGGTGTGGGCATTATCAATAATCTGGGGTTAATGGGAAAAGATGTCAACGCGATCGATAAAATAGTGATCAGCCACGGGCATTATGACCATACCGGTGGCCTTATGCCGGTACTGAAACAGCAGAAATCCGGTGTACCGGTATATATCCATTCAGATGCCTTTCAAAATAAAATAGCATATATTGAAACCCCGGACGGAAATTTTGAAATTCCGATCGGTTTTCAGCATACTAAAAAAGACTATGAAGCATGCGGTGCAGAATTCAAGTTGATCGATCATTTTATAAAAATTGACGAAAATATTTATGCCATTTCCGATATTGAAAGACCCAAAGGATGGAAAACCTGGGATATCCGGTTAAAATACAAAAAGGATGAGGAGGTTCTTGATGATCCGTTTGATGACGACTTAAGCCTGCTGCTGGAAACCGACTCTGGTCCGGTGGTACTGATGGGATGCGCCCATGCCGGTGTTGTGGAAATTTTAGATGATTTAAGCGAAAAAACCGGCCACAAAGAATTTCATGCCGTCATCGGCGGCACCCATTTGGGGTCAGCACCGGAAGATTATGTCAACAGGGCCATAGAAACGTTTAAGAAATACCATGTCAAAGTGGTGGCCACATCCCATTGTACCGGCTTTCATGCATCTGCCAAAATCATGTCACATTTTAAAAATGAATTTGCCATAGCCAGCGTCGGAAGTATATTTGATTTTTAATGGGATTCCGGATGTTTTCAAAAGGCACACCAAAAAACCGTTGAAAAAGATATAATTAAATTACAAGATGGCTAAGTCAAAAGGTTCATATACAAGGCGTAGCAATTTTTCAGGCTCAAAATAATACAAATCGTATATTGAGAGCCTGAAAAATCGCTACAACGCAGTAGATGGGACTTTTGGCGATGCCATCATTGGGCCGTCCACCCGCCGTCAATAGACAAGGAAGCCCCGTTGATCGAAGCGCCATTGTCATCGGCCAGAAATAAGACGAGTGCGTTTATCTGTTCCACCGTAACAAACTGTTTGGTGGGCTGGGCCGCCAGGATGATATTTTTTACCACCGCTTCCGGCGTCATGTTTCTTGCTTTCGCCTGATCGGCTATCTGGCCTTCCACCAGCGGTGTTTTGACATATCCGGGACAAACGGCATTGCAGGTCACCCCCTGTTCAGCCACTTCAAGGGCCACTGTTTTGGTCATACCGATGATCCCGTGCTTGGCGGCCACATAAGCGGACTTAAACGGTGAGGCCACCAGACCATGGGCAGACGCAATATTGATGATCCGCCCCCATTTCCTTTTCTTCATCCCCGGCAAAACAGACCGGATGGCATGAAACGCAGAAGACAGGTTAATGGCAATAATTGCGTCCCACTTTTCCGGCGGGAACTCATCAATGGGCGCTACATACTGAATGCCCGCATTGTTCACCAGGATATCCACCTGTCCGAATATCTTTTCCGCGCTTATCACCATCTCCGCAATCTGGTCCGGCCGGGTCATATCTGCCGGAGAATATAACACCTTGACGCCATTGTCTTTTTCAAGACCAGCCCGAAATTTTTCAATTTTTTGCGCATCACCAAACCCATTGAGCATGATATTACATCCGGCTGCGGCAAATGCGGTGGCAATTCCCTCGCCGATGCCGCTGGTACTGCCGGTGACAATCGCTGATTTTTCTTTTAACATGGCACCCTTCCCAGACTAAAATTTTTAATATCATAAAAAACAATAAGACCGTTTTCAGACAGATGCAATGCAGAGGATAAAATTCGGGGAAAGAAATAGTTATGAATTGTGGGGGGAAACTTCTTCTTTTAATAAACAACAGGCGATTTTATAATCCGGGGTGCCGTCATCTTGATAACTCAGGTTTCCGGACTGAACAAGCTTGTTCATCACGCACCCTTCGGGAATATTTAAGGCAAACAAATCCTGTTCATTAATTTTTTCTTTTGAGACCAATACATTATCTATAATTTCAAAGCTGTGCAGGGGATAATCTTCACACAAGGGGCAGCGGTAAACCCGGCCATTGGGAAAAATAAAATAATTTTCCGCCACCCGCCCGGCACATTCAAAGATCTCGGCGTCACTTAAAAACACTTTCGGATAGGAAACTGTGATACCAAGGCCTGCCGCCTGATCCGCCACCGAAGGGATCAAAGACATCCAGGTCTTGCGATCCACCTGGAGCTTTTCATTTTCAGGGGTCGCCG
>JAJRPH010000369.1 GCA_024280875.1 Deltaproteobacteria bacterium
CCAAAACACTTCAGCCCCACAACCACAGGTTGACACAATGACGAAATCTCCGGTTGCCAAACCCGAAAAACCGGAACCGCGACAGGTTCCCCGACAACTTACCGAGGAACAAAAGGAAGAAAACCGACGTGAAATCGCAAAAATGGCTGAAGCGCTTCCGGACAATATGTGGGTTCCTAAAGACCCGACAGTCGGATTCAGTCCTGAACGCGGCGAAAAACTCCGCAAGTCGATCGAATTGAGCGATAAAATCAGAAAAGGCACCGCATCGCCTCAGGAAGGGCAGGAATATTATTCTTTCAAATTAAAAGAAACCACGGATAAAATTGAACTGATCCGTTATATTGCCAGGCGAACCGAAGAACTCTCGGCTCAGACAAAAAAAGAATATCTCACGAAAAGAGATATTGACACGGGCAAAGAACGGATTGAAGAACTTGAACAACTGGCCCGCGAATTTGAGCAAAAACTTTCTGAAATAAATCCTGTGTCCGACGAATAGCATATAACCATAACAAATTCTCAAGGTCCTGAAAAAATGGTAAAATCAGTCAAGTTACCCGTTATTGTCCTTTGGATCGTATTCATCCATTTATTTATTCCCCCTGCTTTTTCACAACAACCTGAAAGTCCTCAATCACAATCCAGCCCGTCCATCATTGAACAGTATTACCACTGGATTGAAATGGGCGAAACCGCCATCCCGGAATTAAAAGAAGCGATTAAAAGTGATAACTGGCGCATACGGACCCATGCCCTGCTGGCAATGGGCAAAACCAAAGATCCGGCGCTGACGTCGCTGGTACTTGATCGATTGAACAATGATCCCAACACGGCTGTAAAAAATTGTGCTGTCATGGCGCTGGGCGACCTGCAAGAGACTTCCGCCGTACCGATTCTTTTAGACCTGCTGGCCCGGAACACGCAACCCGCAAAAGGGAAAAAACATCCCCAACAACGGCTGATTGTTCAGTCGCTTGGCAAAATAGGAGATTCCCGGGCGATCAAGCCCCTTTTTAACCTTTTAATCTTGACAAAAAATAAGCAGATCCGAGGCGAAATTGCCGAAGCGCTGATTGCTATCAATGACCCGGCCGTGTCTTCTCTGATATTAGCGCATCAATCAGACCCCGGCCGCTTACCCTATATACAGGCAGCACAAATATCCGGCGCACTTCCTATAGACGGCACCGAGAATTTTCTCATCAGCCTTGTGAACCAAAAACAACTGCCGGTCAAGAATGCGGCGGTGATCGCCCTAGGCAATATCCGTTCTGAAAAAAGCGTTCCGGTTCTTTTATCCTTGTTTGAAACCGAGGATCGCCACCTTCAAAAAAATATCTCAAACGCTCTGATCAGCATTGACACACCATCGGCAACCATCCCCGTGTGCGAACTGCTGGGCAGCCCGGATAGGGAAACCGCCATGGCATCGGCCATAATTTTGACCCGCATGACCGATAAAAACATTGGGCCGCAGGTTTATGACCGGTTTGAATCCAATCATCAACTCAATGCCCCGGCCGCGATTGTCCTGGGCCAGAGAAAATACGAAAAAGCCATTCCCGAACTCCGGGCCCGCCTGAAAAACAATCAGGAAAGCGGACAGGATGAAATGGCTGAGGCCTTAGGCTGGCTGGATGATCGGGAATCCATATCATTATTGATGGGAATCGCAACCCGCAAAAACAAACAGGGATCTGTCGGGGCCATCTGGTCTTTAGGGCATTTAAAGGCGGATGAAGCCATTCCCCTTATGCTTAACATTCTCAAAAAACAGGACCGGAAGTTGACAGCACCAGCTGTCTTTGCATTAGGCGAAATCGGGAATCCGTCCACTGTCAAGCCTTTAATCAACTTGTATTATGAAAGCGGTTTCCAGTATCAGATGCAGATTGCCCTGGCATTGGCTCAAATCGGGGGACCCGAAGTCGCAGAAATTCTTAAAACCAATATGGGAAGCGGGAATCCCAAACGCCAGAAAATGGCCGGTTACATGCTGCTCAAAAGCCGGGATCCGTCACTGGTGCCCTATGCGATTACCCTGCTGAATCATTCGAATGAAACCATCCGGCGATACGCATTAGGCGGCTTAAAAAATATTTCCGGCCAGGACTTTGATACCATTGAGCAATGGGAAACATGGGAAAAACAGCAGCACTGATCGATCAAATAAAAGCGTTCCTGGCCGACGAGGGTATTCTGTTTCCCCTTGATATGGTGCGGCTCAACCCTGAGTACGGACAATCCGGCAGAAAATTCTGCGCGGGCGATGCACGCGCAGTTGTATTCCATCATATTAAAAATTACGGATGCTCAGGCAGGGGATCTCCCGGCGAGAAAAGGGTCTGCTGCGCGGGTAGTTCAACAGTAACGTAATCGACATTTCTGAGGCCACGGGGCAGTATTTTGCCGCGCTGGGCCCGCTTGCCGATAAAATTACTGAAGTTGGCGGCGGTCAGTTTGAAATGCCGCCGACCGGAAAATAGCGTCAACAGGCCTTCTTCCGGGAGCAGGAGCAGGTGCTTTATAAAATCTGTGCCGGCCTTGAAATCCTTGGTCAGCACATTGACAATTTTATTCCCCTTGCCTTTGGACAACTCGGGCAGATCTTTTAAAGAAAACGCCAGCATGCGGCCTTCGTTTGTAATGGATACCACATAGAGACTGGCCATATTGCCTGCA
>JAJRPH010000370.1 GCA_024280875.1 Deltaproteobacteria bacterium
CAAAGACCAGTGTTGGCAAATTCGATAAAAAAGTGATTCGGGAACAATACAGGGATATTTATTCGTGATGATATACGGAATAATTTACGGGATATTCATCTCATTTATCTTTTATTTTGCTGTGCTTGCCGTGCGGCAGAAAAATTTCTCCGTCATGTGGTTTACATTCTATCTGCTCTGTCTTGGTTTGTTCATGCTCGTATATCCAGGATATCTCCAGGAATTTTTAAGACCGGTATTTGCAAACTTAAACCGCGTGATTCTCATCACGCTCGTCGGGCTGATATATTTTACCAGTGCCAAATTTTTTCGAACGTTTCTAAATACCACCGTCTACTCAAAGCGAATTGACAGGATCATTCTTGTGCTGCAATGGATGGGGATCGGATTTATTCCAATGAATTTGCTGCCAAATCCGTTAACCCTGAGTTACAGTATTATCCTGGTGGGTATCGGTCCGATATTTTCGGCGAGTATTTCCATTTACTTCAGGATCAAGGGAATCCCCAATGCCGGATATTTTGCCGCTGGATGGATTATCGGGCACATTGCCCTGCTCCGAGTTTTCAACGTTATCCAATGGATTCCCGGCAATCTCTACCTGCTGCCCGCCGGAATAATCGCATCTATTTTATTTTTCAGTATTGCCATCACTGAGCAAAGCCGTGAGTTTCATGAATATGCACATCAGGACAATCTGACCGGTATTGCCAACCACCGGCTTTTCGACCAGATCCTTACTATTGAATGGAACCGCAACCTGAGGAACCAGCAGCCGCTTTCAGTTATTATAGCAGATATTGATGACTTTAAGGCGTTTAATGAGACCTATGGTCCTTCCCATAGCGATGAATGTCTGAAAACGATTGCCCGGATATTTGGCAAGAACCTGCAGCGTGCCGGAGATCTGGCTGCAAGATATGGCAGAGAAGAATTAATCGCTGTATTGTCCGACACACTGGCATCGGAAGCTTCTTTTCTTGCCGAAAAAATCCGTGAATCAGTAGAAGCTCTGGCAATAAAACATGAATCATCCGGTACCGGAAAAATTTTAACCATTAGCATAGGAACAGGGACAATGCTGCCGAGTGCCGATCTAAATCCCGCCGACCTGATTTTAAAGGCGGATGAAGCCCTTTTCCAGGCCAAAAGCACTGGACGAAACCGGGTGGTTTCAGTGGATCAGGTTCAAAGCTAATTAAAACAGATCAGGGCCGGAAAGCGGTTATTGCTGCCGTTTGCGAACAGGAAAACAAAGAAGACATGGGATTTACCTTAGATGCTATGCGCCGGCCCTTAGAAGCCCTGGGATATGAAATAATTGGCGAATTACCTGTTTTCAAAGTCTTTGACAAAGCCAGGGTAAAAGAACAAAAAAGCACATTGATCAGGGCCGTAGAACTTGGATCAGATCTGGCAAAATCAATCGAAAAATAATTTAATTGCATCTAAAACATTCTCAGCGCAAGGCAATTTCAATGGTCTTTCGTGTAATGCCGTTCAACCGGGTTGTTTCAACAATTCCCCTGCCGTTCCTCTGAGACAAAGGCATGGGCGTGCATCATCAGTCTGGTGGCCAAAGCGTTTTTGCATCATCGCCCTGGTTTTGCGTCTGCCAACGCCATAAAATATAAAAAACCATACCCGTTCAAGGGGTACAATTGCTGATGCACTTCCAACCGATGAACTGTAAGCATTCACACTTACACGGTAAGATACGAATTGAAGCCACGCATACGGATTCTTTCCTTGAATTATCGATTATTGATAATGGAATTCGACATTAAAGAAGATGCTGAAAAGCTTTTTAGAATAGACGTTAAACATTCAAACATCGGGACTTCAGGTGAAACAAGAACAGGACTGGGGCTGATGTTATGCAAAGAATTTGTTGAAAAAAACAACGGAAAAATCCGGGTTGAAAGTGATCTTAAAAAAGGAAGCCGGTTTACATTTACATTGCCGACCGGAGCCCGAAAAAAACAATTTCAATTGAAGCTACGACCCCGTTTCACTGCATTTGTTCACGTTAACAAGAAATGAAGATTTTCAATAATGTGATATAAAGCATAAAAGTCGTATTTTGCTCCTGTAGGTGGTAATATCACGCGGAATTAAACGACTTGCATCAAACCTACTGCTTAAAAGACGTCTTTCACGCTTCACTTAGGCAGTCGAATAACGTTTTGAGGCGTTTTGAGGGAAACAAATGAAGAATGAAGTTACATAGAAGAAGTCCTTTGGATTAGAATTTTTTTATGATATAGTATAAAAATTTAGATGAAGAGCAAAATTAACCTGCTGTTATAGAAAACAACCCAAACAAGGAGAGAAGCGGAGATGAAAAAATTTAGAAAGTTGTTGTCAGTCGTTCTCGCGGTCAGTTTTATTAGTTTAATCTGTGCAGGATGTTCTCATCCTCGTTACAATCGGTCCGTTGTTCGCACTTATGGTCCCGATGGCAAACTGGTCGGAACAGTAGTTACTGAAAATGTCGATCAGTTGGATCCCAATGGCAAACCGTTATTAGATGTGTTAGAGAACCAAACCTTCACGAAATAGTTGTAATTTTTCGAAAGAATTAGTTACTAAGCCCGGCCCGGCCTGGACCGAACCGCTAACCGTGTTCTGTCCAGGCTCCCATTACTATTTCATTAACTTCATGATTCTCAATCTCCATTACCCTCTTCCTGCAATCCGTTCACATTTAATTGGTGTTGATCTGTTCGATTATTCGTTCTGACTTTTTACCTGTTTATCAAAAAAAGATTTCAGGGAGGGATGATGAAAGAAAATGATAAAATTTTTCTGACCGCAAAACAGGTGCTGGATGCCATTCGTATGGACTTTAAGCAGTATGACTCACAGTTTGATCTTTTCCAGGAATTATGCCCGATAATTACAGACAACCGGAGTATTGTGATAAAAGAAGGAAGAGATGACTGCGTATTGATAACACGGGGCCGAAAAAGCAGACAGAGACACATGAACGTTCATGATCTTGGCTGCTATCTCTTCAACACATTAAATGAAAAAGCATATCCGTTATCTGTTCTGGCTAAGATTTGCAGCAAAGTATTCCAAACCAGAAGCGTTGTCGGACAAAATGATGAAGATGGAAGCAAGGGCATCTGGATTGAAACCGAAATGGCGCAATTTAAATGCCGTCAATGTGGAAACTGCTGCCGGAAGCTGGAATACCGAAATGACTGCACTGAAAAGGATTACAGGCGATGGGAGGCTCTTGGCCGAAACGATATCCTGGAAAAAGTGATGAAGGTCATTGACTCTGACAGAAAAACGCCTGAGTACAGGATATGGAAAGAACCGGGCACCAGCCATTTCTATCCGGAATGCCCCTGGCTGATTGCCGGCATCTCAAAGAACCGATTTGAATGCAGTATCCAGAATTTCAAACCGGATTACTGCCGCCAGTACCCCCTTACCAGAAAACATGCAGCTATGACAGGATGTCAGGGAATTTTTGAGGAATGATTTAAAATCTAAACTTGGCTAAACGGTTGATTCTCGGAGGTTGGGTAGATCGTAGCGAAACCCAACATGTCAGAGCATACTCTACTCACCCTACGAGAAGCCGAGGTGTTCGTTCAATCACTTTCTATGATTTAAGTTCAAAGATAATTAATAAAGCTTGATTTATTTCCTGTATTTTAGAATGTGACAATTTACCACGAATTTTTACCAGTCTATGACGATGATCAACAGGACGTGTTTGCAAACAATCTGCCACAGATTTTTTTGATAGGCCATTCTCATGTGAAGGATTGAGTTCAATATTGGTTTTTATTCGAACTTTTTTTTCACTCCATTCAGTAATTGGAACAACTTGAATAACAGGAATTCTTTCATTATAAACATTATTGGTTACAATTATGCATGGTCTGATTTTTCCTGTCTCTAAACCCAGGGTCGGATCAAGATTCACATCAATAATCATGCCTCTTTTTAATATTGTCATTCCGGCCATCCAGTTATAGCTGTTTCAGTCAATTCTTTTAGGCTATCATTCTCAGAATAAATTTCAGAATATAATTCAGCTGATTTTCTTAAACTTTCAAGTTCTAATTTATTTTTAAAATGGTCAATCGCTGTTCGAACCAGAGAGCTTTTATCTTTAAACCCATAAGCTTTAAAATTATTTATAAAATTTGCTTGTGCCTCTTCAACACTAAATTTTGCCTGTTGCATATAGCCTCCTCCTTTGGGTGCCAATATATAAACCCTAAATCACAGGCCTATTATAGGCGCCAATATGGCCAAGGTCAATACATAATATTTCAATTGAGAGGAAAGCGAACGTCTAAATTGTGGAGCCGCGCTTTTTAAGTAAATTTCTCCTGATTTAAAATCCCAAGATTATTGCAATTGAAACCTTGCTAATGATATATAAATAACTGATTCGCCCATTTGCTGCGTTATAAGCGATTCGCAGTAAAAGTGTAATACACCTTCACCCCTTATGCCTTGTAAATGAACGAATCAAGTTTGTAAGAATTTCGGGTTAACTGTTTAATCTCAAGTTTAAAATTTGGTGGTATAAAGAATGCCCCTTTCACTAAAGGATTCCTGCATTTTCAGATGGATGTTCAGGCTGTTTAAGTATTTCGCCATCTTCATCATTTCAGCAATCCTGCTGGTATCCCTGATCCTTGTTTTTCTGCCGACTGCGGTTTCTACAGATACGAGTAAAAAATATATTGAAACCCAGATTTCCAATGTTCTGGATCGTCCGGTCAGTATTGATCGCCTTGACTGGTCATGGAAAGACGGAATCATTATAAACAAGCTGGAAATACCGGATTCACCACATTTCTCCGAAAATCCGATGATTTTTCTTGAACACGTTAAACTGAAACTCAATATAAAAAGACTGCTGCACCGGGAAGTAAACCTTGAATTGTTGCTTACAAACCTGGATGTGCATATTATTAAAAACAGCAGCGGAACCCTCAACATTGCAACGCTTGGGGGAAAAAACATTAAAGAAGAAACGCCCCTTGCTCTGCTCAAAAAAAAGGAAATAGACAAAAAAAAGAAAAACCCATTTGAGCTGCCTTTGGATGTATCTGCTGACATTCGTTTAAGCGGCATCAATCTTTCCTATGATGACCAGGCAAAATCGGAAAAATACAGTGTCAAAGACCTTGAAATCAAACTTGAAGCGCCGTCTGTAAAGACTTCGCCAATAAATCTGGCGATTGAGATGGATGTTCAGGTCAATGATCAGGTCATTTCCCGGTCCACCTTTTCTGCATCTGTAAAAACTCTGTTTGACGGTAATGGCGCTTTAAATATTGACGGATTAATTGCCGGTCTGGATGCCAATTTGCCCGGAATTGTCGCTAATGTCCGTGCGGATATGGAGGCTTCAGAGTTAAAAAGCGAAATCCGTGTTGATCTGGCATCTTTAATGGATGTGGCTGTTCCCCTGATTCCTGGATTTCCGTCTCCTTCTGATATTAAAGGGGCAATTGTTTTAACGGCTGCCACCGGCACCAAACCCGAAGATCCTTTGGCGTTTGATGCAATTCTTTCCGTTTTGGACCTTGAGGTTTCCGGCAAAGTCATTAACGGAAAATCCATCGGACCTGGAAATCTCAGTGTTCATTTAAACGGTGTTATGGATTTACAAGCAGAAAAACTGGATCTTACAATTGGTGAGATTCACATACTTGAAAACAGTCATATAACTGCATCAGGCCGGGTTGAACAGATTAAACAAGATAACAAGGAAATCCATTTGGCTATTTCTCCCCTGTATCTTGATTTAAATGAAATTATCGCTTTTGTGCACCCGTTTATTCCTTCATCCATTGAATTAGATAATCAAGCAAAACTATCTGAAATATCATTAAAAAAGCTTCAGCTTGAAGGAATGATTCCAAAAGGCCGGGCCAATGTTTTGCTTGATGATTTGAATATACATTTGCCGAACGTCATATTAAAGGATGAAGCAAACGACAAATCCGTTCTTCAGGTATCCGGAGCCCGGCTGAACCTTGAAAAACTTACGGCAAAGCTTGTGGATCTTTTCCCGGAATCAGCGGCTTTAAAATTATCGCTGGCAGTTGATGAACTTTTAAACGTCAACGCATCCAATGCAATATCCGTTTCCGGAATCCGCCTGGACCATTTAACCGCAGACGCAATAAACATTCAAAAAGCCGGTCAATCAAAATTGGGAATTATCGGCAGTGTATCTTTGGACAACCAGCTGGCCATAAAACAGATTCTGCTTCCGGACCTGATAAAAATTCAGGACCTGGATCAATCATTAATGGTCCGCTCCGACCTCCGGCCTGATGGTTACATACAGGGATCACTGGATCACCTGGACATTACAACCAAGAATATTTCTGTTCTGAAAAAAGACGTTGGCCCGGTCCAATCCGGTTTGGAAATCAGGATGTCGCTTGAAAAATTATTAATAAAGAAACTTGATCCGTTTAATCTGGACATTAAAAACTTTTTTGCCAGTATGAATTTGGAAAATGCTGTTTCCATCAAACTGAATGCCAGTGCCGTTGATACGGCAAATACGTCTTTTTCAGCTGATATAAAAATTAATTCTGACCTTGGCGGCCTGATAGAGAAAATCCCTTCCCGACTGCGGGCCAGAATTTCCGGTAAAGGGAATTTGAATATTACTGTCAATGCCGTTGGCCACCGACCGGATGATAAAGCACTGGCCGCGCTCAAAAAACTGCAGTTTAAAAACAATCTCGGATTTATTGACCAGGCAAAACTCGGCATCATGCTTGACAACGGCAGTCTTGAAATTCCGCAACCCAACAAAAGCAATATCACCATTGGCTCCATCACTGCCGACCCCTTGCTGGCTTATGAACTCAACGGGGCAACCGGCAAAGGGAATTTAGCCTGTTCGATTATGGCAGGTGCCATGAAAGGTCTGCCGGCCTTAAATCCGGACGCGCCCATTTTAGCTGAATTTTCATTGACCGGGAGTCATAAGTTTGCCCAATCCATAGAATTGCACCAGTCGTTTGTCGTTCTTCCGGGCGGTATTGAAGAATCTTTTAAGGTCAGCGTTGACGGCCTGGATCGAATGATTACCCGGTCTCCTTTGCCCGAGCTTCCCATCTGGCTTTCAGAAGTGGGTGCACAAATTTCCGCCAAAGTGAATATTCCAAATTGCAGGGCGTTTAAGGAATTGGGACTTCCCGGTCTGTCTGAAAAAGACATTAACGGACAAATCAATGCCGGCCTTAAATTCCACCTGATACCGGATCAGTCGATCGATGGCGGTTTTACACTGTCAATCAATGACATGAACATAGGGATACCGGACACCTTTACCGCGCAAAAAGTTCATGCAAATATTGATTTTTCAAAATCATATCAGATTCAGGCAGCTGATCGGCAGGCATTGTTTTCAGACACATCCGGCCTTTCCAGAAATGTGATTAATTCCGCATGGAACGCAGTGTCGATTACGAAGAACTCGGATATATCAAGTCATATCCGTTTGGTTCATGAACGGATGAATCCGGACCCGGCCATATCGTTTCAAAAAGCAGACATTAGCGCCGGTCCGTTCCCGATTGCCATCGGTGAATCCATGATGATGCTGAATTTAAGAAACGGACTGCCAAGCCTGGATTTTTTTCAGTTCAACCTGCTGGGCGGAACCATCATCGGATCAATTGACCTGCACAAGGAACAGAAAAAATTTTATGTGAACACGGCGGTGACCTTTTCCGGAATCAATACCGCTGAATTCTTTCCCCAGGCGTTTTCCAAAAACGATCATTCGGAAGCAGACATCAGCGGCTTGCTCTATGCCGACTTTCCCGTGACCGACCAGCTTCAGAACGTACTGGAAAACACGGACATCCGGATTGAATTTACCCGTATCGGATCAAGGGCTCTTGAACGGATGTTGTATGCTTTAGATCCTTATGAGAACAACGAAGCGATTGTCTCCCAGCGCCGTCTTTTGAAAGCCGGATCACCGAAACAGATCCGCCTTACGATCAAGGACGGCTTTCTGTCTTTGCGCGGTAAAGTAGTGGTACAAGGAATTTCGATTTCCCTGCCCGCCATCCGCCGTTTGAATATTGCACTAATCCCCGGCCTTGAGCGGTTCCAGGACAAACTTTCCGGTTTAAAACCAATGATTTTAATTTTACAGAAAATTTCTGCCGAACGTATTGTTATCAACAAACAGACTAATGCGATTACTTTTGAATAAAATAAGGGAATTCTCATGAAAAAAATTTTATTTTTTTTGTTATTAACCGTCATTTCCGGTTGCACACTGGCAGACATTAAAGTGGAAATGCTTAGTGAACGGACCGCACTGGAAAATCAGGTGCTCGGCTCCTACAATTCCTTAGACTCTCAAATGCTGCTGGCCGCATCGGTCAGAGGGGTGGATACCAGCGGAAACATCAACCCTCCGCCGGAACACAGCCGGGAATACAAGGATACCATCAGCGCCATGCAGATTATCGATTTTCATGCTGATGATTTAGACACCTTCAAACGCCTGGGCTGGGCCGGAGAAAACAATCAGGGACTGGTCGAACCTTTTTCCAATGACCGCACAGACGTCCCGGATGAATTTAAAAGTTTTGCCGACAGATATTCTGCCAAAGAGTTTGACTTTGTTATTTCAAAAATAAACGAGTCCCGTGAAAAGATTATGCTTCGGGTCATTCAAATGAACGAAAACCTGACCGAATCCGACCTTCCGGAAGTGAGAAAAATTTTTGCTAAAATAAACATGGAAAAAACCAGGCCCGGAGATAAAATACAGGATACAGAGGGCAACTGGCTGATAAAAAAGGACGCGTCATGAAACCCATCTGTTTTTTAAACCGGTCCTTCCGATTAAATAATTTTTTGCTGTATCTGCTGATAACCGTTTTTTTATTTACAGTTAATGTGTGTTCGGCAGATGCGCTATCCGGGGATACAACTGCAGAAAACATCAACCGTCCGATCCAGATCACATCGCGGACGGAACCGGTCCTTGGAATGGCAGTTTCACACGATGGCCGTTATATTGTTTATATCAGCGGAGACGATAAACCCTCAAC
>JAJRPH010000371.1 GCA_024280875.1 Deltaproteobacteria bacterium
AGCATTAAATATGGTAAAGAAAGACAAGACATTAAAAAAGAGTATAAAATCAAAACGACTAAGGGCTGGTTGGGATAATGACTATTTACTAAAAGTGTTGGCAGGGTAACTTCCAAATGCGGTTACCCTGATATTATACAATTACCGGGTTGCCTGAGCCCGCATCCGGTGTTATGCTTTAATGTTAAATGACAGAATACTTTTAAACTTTTTACAAAGAAAAAAATATGAAACGAACCCGAATAAAAACGATTTTGTTGTCTGAAAAAGCTCTGGACACCGTCTTGATCAAAGGCTGGGTCCGGACCCGGCGTGATTCCAAAGCCTTTTCCTTTATCGAGCTAAACGACGGATCCTGTCTGAATAACATTCAGGTGATTGCCGATGATCTGCTAAAAAATTATGAGCAGATAAAAAAACTCTCCACCGGATCATCTGTCTGCGTCAAGGGAACCATGCATGAATCCCCCGGTAAAGGTCAGAAATGGGAAATTCATGCTATTAAAATTAAAATTATCCAAATCACGCCGGACGACTTTCCGCTCCAGAAAAAAAGACATACGGATGAATTTTTACGGACCATCAGCCACTTAAGACCCCGCACCAACAAATATGGGGCCGCCTTTCGCATCCGTTCAAAGCTCAGTTTCGCTATACATAAATATTTTCACGATCTTGGATTTACATACGTCCATACGCCGATCATCACCGGATCAGACTGCGAAGGGGCCGGTGAACTATTTCAGGTTACCACCTTAGATATCAATAACCCGCCCCTATCTGACGAAAAGTCTGATTATCAAAAGGATTTCTTCGGAAAACAGGCCAACCTGACTGTTTCAGGACAACTGGAAGGAGAGTTGTTTGCCCTGGCTTTGGGAGATATCTATACGTTCGGTCCCACCTTCAGGTCAGAGAACTCCAACACCAGCCGCCATGCCGCAGAATTCTGGATGGTGGAACCGGAGATGGCATTCTGTAATCTTGACGAAGACATGGATTCCGCGGAAAACTTTATCAAATTTCTGGTCGAATTCGCCATAAAAAACTGCGATCAGGACTTGGAACTGTTTGCGAAATTTGTGGACAAAAACCTGATGAACACGCTAGAGACCATTGTATCTAAAAAGTTTATCCGACTTCCATACACCGAGGCGGTCTCAATATTAAAACAGTCCGGTAAAAAATTTAATTATGATGTTTTTTTCGGTGCAGACCTCCAAACCGAACATGAACGATTTTTGGCGGAAAAGCATTTTAAGCAGCCGGTGATCATTTATGACTACCCCAAAACCATCAAGCCGTTTTACATGCGGGTCAATGATGATGAAAAAACCGTTGCTGCTATGGATGTGATTGTTCCCCGGATCGGTGAAATCATCGGCGGAAGCCAGCGGGAGGAAAGACTGGAATTTTTAACGCATCGAATGGCGGAAACCGGCATATCCAAAGACGATTACTGGTGGTATCTGGATTCGAGACGTTATGGAAGCGTTGAGCACAGCGGTTTCGGGCTGGGCTTTGAACGGCTGATAATGATGGTTACCGGGATTACCAACATCCGGGATGTGATTCCGTTTCCCAGAACACCCGGCTCTATCGAATTCTGATGGCTTCGCAAAAAGTCCAAATTCTTTGTTGCACTTCGACCTTCGACACTATGTCTTGTGCGCCTTGAATTTATGACTTTTTTCTTTGCCATCTGTTTATATTTTATAAAAATTATCAAAATAAAAAGGAAGAAAAAATGTCGGAAGATTTAAAAGGCGCTATTTTACAAAGAGATAAAAAAACCTATGCCATTGTCCCACGGACCCCGGCAGGGATTTTAAGTGTTGAAAAGCTTGAAGCCATTACCAATGTTGTAAAAAAATACAATATTCCCATTACTAAAATAACATCCGGCCACCGGCTGGCTTTGGTGGGTATTAAAAAAGAGGAAGTTAACGCGGTATGGGAAGATTTAAACATCGGGGTTGGACGGGCAACGGAACTGTGTCTTCACTATGTTCAGGCCTGTCCGGGAACAGCTGTTTGTTCATTCGGCGTACAGGATTCATTAGGGCTTGGAATGGAACTGGAACAAGTTTTCGCTGAAAAAACTCTCCCCGCAAAATTAAAACTCGGTATTTCAGGGTGTCAGTTCTGCTGCGGCGAAAGCTTTGTCCGGGATATCGGCCTGATCGGCAAAAAGAACGGCTGGCGGCTGATATTCGGCGGCAATTCCGGTAAAAAACCCCGAATCGGTGATGTGATTGCCGAAGATCTTTCCAAAGAAGAAGTTATCAAAATTATTGACGCCTGCCTGAGCTATTACGTTGAAAATGCAAAGAAAAAAGAACGGACTTCCCGGTTTATGGATCGGGTGGGGGTAGAGGAGTTCAAAAACACGATCCTTTAATCCAGAGTTCTCGCATAGGTTTCCTGGATAATGAATGCATCGGAACTTGCTCGATGTCGTTTAGCATTGGCACTGGACAATACCTGCTTTTTGATCTCATGCCAGATATTCATCTGAGCTTCTGATAATATGTTTTCCAGATAATCTCTTGTAATACCATGGACTTTTGCCGCTTCCGAATCCCAGTGAGTCCATTCGGATGCCGGAAATATCAGACTACAATAGCGTTTTCCGGATGTCAAAACAACGCCGACTTCAATGGGATAACTGTCCGGTCCGAAGCCGGATGCCTCGACATCTATGATTGATGGTCGTGTAATTTCAAACACGTTTGAAAACCCCGGCTTTATCGGTTAAAGACCCTTTTATTAGCTTAATATATCTTCCACACAGAATCAATTTTTGTTTCCGGCTTGTTTCCGGCTTGTTTCCGGGCTCGCTCCTCCCATTTTAAGCTATCTGCAACCCTAATGATTCGGAAAGCCAAAATTTATAGACCTGTCTTATTTTATTATTTCAGCAATGGTTGTCTCTTGCTGCTACATGTCAATTCACTGCTGTCCGGTTAACTTTTTTTACTACAATATAACACCTTGATTATTAATATGATACTTGCAATTTTATTTTTTGAGATAGCGTTTTCGGTTTTTTTGTTATTTTTCGCCTCCGGCGAGGTTTTTTTATTATAA
>JAJRPH010000372.1 GCA_024280875.1 Deltaproteobacteria bacterium
GCGTGGTGGTGGTGACGGATCGGCGGGTGCTGGATTCACAACTGCAAAACACCATCTATCAATTTGAGCATAAAGCCGGGGTGGTGCAACGCATTGACAAGGATTCGCAGCAATTGGCCGATGCCATCGAAGGCAGTGCCAATATCATTATCACCACCTTGCAGAAATTTCCTTTTGTGATTGATAAGGTGGGCAAACTGCCGTCAAGGAAATACGCGGTGATTATTGATGAAGCCCATAGCTCGCAAGGCGGTGAAGCCAGCAAAAAGATGAAGGAAGTGCTCGCAGGTTCTGAAAGCCAGAAAGAAGATTATGAAACATTGGAAGTAAGAGAGCCTTATCCCAAATATGGCGAGGGCGATGATGCCGAACCGGTGGAATCTCAGGATTTGGTGAACCATTATATTGAAAAATCTGCGGCTGCCCGTGGTCAGCAATCGAATCTCTCCTTTTTCGCCTTTACCGCCACTCCTAAATATAAAACACTGGCGGTCTTCGGCTATAAAGATAGCGATGGCAAGCCGCAGCCTTTTCATCTCTATTCCATGCGGCAGGCCATAGAGGAAGGCTTTATTCTGGATGTGTTGCAGAATTACACCACCTATTCATTATATTTCAAGCTGTCCAAAGCCATTGAGGATGATCCTGAAATTAACAAAAAGAAGGCGGCACAGGCAATTGGCCGTTTTGTCTCACTTCATCCGCATAATCTGGCGCAAAAAACTGAAATCATAATTGAACATTTCAGGCAGGTTGTGGCAGTCAAGATTGGTGGCAGAGCCAAGGCCATGCTGGTCACAGCTTCACGGCTGCATGCCAAACGCTATTTTGAGGAGTTTAACCGTTATATCAAAGAGAACGGTTATGAACATGACATCAAAATTCTGGTCGCATTTTCCGGCAAGGTTATTGATGACAATTTCCCTGATGGCGTCAGTGAACCGCAATTAACCGGATTTGGAGAAAAGGAACTGCCCAAGGTGTTCAACGGGGAAGAGTATAAAATCCTGATTGTTGCGGATAAATACCAGACAGGTTTTGACCAGCCCTTACTTCATACCCTGTATGTGGATAAACCGCTTTCCGGTGTCAGGGCGGTGCAGACCCTGTCCCGGCTGAATCGTATCGCACCCGGCAAAGAGGATACCTTTGTCCTGGATTTTGTAAACGACAGAGAAACCATTCTGGAATCATTTCAGCCTTACTATGAACTGACAACGGTTGGTGAAGAACCTGAACCGAATCATCTGTATGACTTGAAGGCTAAACTGGATGAATGGCAGATTTATTTAACATCGGAAATAAATGCCCTGGCAAAAGTCTATTTCAACCCAAGCACCAGGATGACAGCAGGAACACAGGCCAAACTTTACAGTTTTATTGATCCAGCGCTTGATCGCTATAAGGCCATAGAAACCGAAAATGAAAAAGAAGGGTTCAAGAAGAGCTTACGTACCTGGACAAATTTATATTCATTTCTTGCTCAGATCATGCCCTTTCGAGAACCTGAATTTGAAAAATTTTATGCTTACGCCAAATTATTATTAACCAAACTGCCAAAGCGTGACCTGTCGGAAAGTATGAAGTTGGTGGACGAAGTCGCAATGGAATATTACCGTCTGCAAAAAATCAAGGAAGGTTCCATTGACTTGATAACGGGTGAAGAAGGCGAGTTGGATGGATTGTCCGAAGCCGGCATCAAACGGGCAAAAGAGGAAAAGGCCGCTTTATCTGAGATTATTGATGTTCTAAATGAGCGTTTCGGTACTGAGTTTGAAGAAGCGGACAGGCTGTTTTTTGAGCAGATAGAAGCCGAATTGATGGAGGATTCAACGCTACAGACACAAGCCAAAGTCAACAAACTTGACACCTTTAAATACGCCTTTGAAGAGCTGTTTATTGATAAGCTTATTGAACGGATGGATCAAAACCAGGATATCTTTGAAAAAATACTGGAAGATCAGTCATTCGGCAAGCTGGTAAAAGAACTGATGATGAAAAAAGTATATGCAAGGATGAATGAGAAAACCACTTGAAATCACACAACGAATAGCATGCACGCTGTGCCCCAGGCACAGCGGCGATTTTACGAAGTTCATCGTAGGTTCAAAAAGTCTTTTCTTTTGCCAAGCTGGTTGCTGATTCCGCTTGGGGCAGGTAATGTTTGGCGTTATGTATCAAAAGGCGATAAGCAGGTACAACGACATATCAAGAAAGGGGGAAACATCAAGGTGATTCAATCCGTTCTGGCCCGCTACCCTCAGGTGGAAAAATCCGTGCTGTACGGTTCCCGTGCAAAAGGAAATTACAGAAACGGATCAGACATTGACATGACTCTCAAAGGAGGAGAAGGTTTAACATTAAACGTACTTTATCAGATCATGGATGATATTGACGACCTACTTCTACCCTACACCTTTGATTTATCCATCTTCCGCCATATCGGTGATCCGGACGTTGTGGAACATATTCAGCGAGCGGGCATCACATTTTATGAAAAAACAGAACATAATAAATATTCTTTATAAAACAAGCAAATTAAACCTTAAACCTGCTTTACAAAATTATTAAGCTAACATTTATTCCAAATACGCAAATGATAAAAAAAGGAGTCCATTTAAATGTTTCCATCCATCCTGATCGTTGATGATGAAGCATCCATTTTAAAGACATTATCCGGCATACTCTCTGATGAGGGGTTTGAAACCGTCACCGTCTCTAACGGCTATGAAGCGCTAAAAATCCTTGAGTCCGAATCACCGGATCTCGTATTGCTGGACATCTGGATGCCCGGCATTGACGGCATTGATACGTTAAAAGAAATCAAAAAGAGTTTCCCCACAACCCCGGTTATTATGATTACCGGGCACGGAACCATTGAAACCGCAGTCAACGCGACAAAAATCGGCGCATTTGATTTTATTGAAAAACCGCTCTCCATCGACAAAGTGATTGTGGGAATTAATAATGCCTTAAATTTCCGACGTCTGGAAGAGGAAAACCGGTTTCTAAGAAAAAAAACCATTGAAAAAAATTCCATAACCGGAAACTGCGAAGCCATTCAGGAATTAAGAAAGCAAATCAGCATTACCGCGCCAACGGATGCGTGGGTTCTCATTAACGGCGAAAACGGCACCGGTAAAGAACTGGTTGCCCGCATGATCCACCAATTCAGTTCAAGGTCCGAATACCCGTTGATTGATGTCAACTGTGCCGCCCTGTCCGATGAACTCATTGAGAGTGAATTACTGGGCCATGAAAAAGGCGCATTCAACAAAGCCACTGCCAAAAAAAAAGGAAAGCTGGAACTCGCACACCAGGGTACCCTGTTTTTTGATGAAATCGGCGACCTTGGGCTTAAAACCCAGGCCTCGATTTTACGTATCCTTCAGGAAAAACAATTTCAGCGGGTTGGCGGCAGTCGCATGTTAACTGCTGACGTTCGGATCATTGCCTCCACCAACAAAGATTTGGAAAAAGAGATCGCAGCCGGCCGTTTTCGGGAGGATTTGTACTACCGCTTAAATGTCATTCCCATGGTTGTCCCGGCATTAAGAGAACGCCGGGAAGATATCCCGGATCTGGTAAATACCTTTTTGAACCAGATTGCTGAAAAGGACCGAACGATTCCCAAAAAGATAGCACCGGATGCAATGAAAATATTACAGAACTCCACTTGGCCGGGGAACGTCCGGGAACTCAAGAACCTGTTGGATCGCCTGTCAATTATTGTTGGAAATAACACCATAGAAGCAAATGATATACCAGCACCCTATAACCCGAGGAAACGCACCACGCAATCCACTGAATCGTCACTTTTTTCCATTGATCGATTAGATGAAGCCCGGGAAACTTTTGAAAAGCAATTCATTGCCCGCAAGCTTAAGGAAAACAATCATGATATTGCCAAAACTGCCAGGATCATAGGTGTGGAAAAAGCATATCTGACAAAAAAATCACCCCTTAAGTAAAGCCATCCCGGATTATCAATGCATGCGAATCATCAGCGGCGAGTTTAAAGGCAGAAAACTGGTTTCCCTCCGGGGAATTGCCACACGTCCCACGTCGGACCGGGTACGGGAATCGATATTCAACATCCTGACTCCACAGATATTCAATGCTTCGGTGCTTGATCTTTTTGCCGGAACCGGTGCGCTCGGCCTTGAAGCGCTGAGCCGAGGTGCTGCCAGCGCTGTTTTCATTGATTCATCGGCATCTGCCGTAAAAACAATTCAAAAAAACATCATGGCCTGTAGAGCTTCAAACCGATCCCGCGAGATCCAGTGGGATATCATGAAAAACCTGAA
>JAJRPH010000373.1 GCA_024280875.1 Deltaproteobacteria bacterium
TACTGTCCGTGGGGGCCACCCGTTTGATAGCCTCAAAAACATTCTTAATTAACGGGTGTTCCCCTACAATCTTATTAAAATCATACCGCTGATAAAGCTGTTTGCGCAAAGACAGATTATCTTCTTTTAGGTGTTTATTTTCTAACGCTTTTTTAACCGCCAGAATTATTTCATCGCTTGAAAACGGCTTGGCAATATAGTCATAAGCACCTATTTTTAATGCTTTTACCGCGTCTTGGACCGTCGCGAATCCGGTCATCATAATTACATACGCATCCGGCTGCTTTAACCGAAGTGTTTTTAATATTTCCATTCCGCTGATACCAGGAAGCTTTATATCCAGCAGAATTACATCATACTCTCCGGCAAGCGCCTGATTAAGTCCATCGGTGCCGGTAGCGCTTGTATCCACCGCCCACCCCTCATCGGCGAAGGAGAGGCGAACGCCGCTGCGGATAGAGCTTTCATCATCAACAATTAGAATGGCAGATGATTTCATTTTATTTATGGTATGCTTTGGTCATTATTTTTCATGGTTAACGGATTTCATTTAAATATATATCATATATCTATAAATTTTTTAAAAAAGCAATCCGTAACATGACCGTTATCAACGCCTGAACAAAACTCAAAAATCCCTGAACGATTATTTCAGGGATAATTTGGACTATTTACACAATGATTAAAGTATGATATTTAAAACTATTTTCTAACTATTTTTTATAAAGATAAGTGGTTAACCAATGAAAAATAAATCAGCGCTATTTACTTTTATTGTTTGTATTTTTTTGTTAGTCAGGCCATGCTTTGGTCAAAATACGTTGCCCGCAGCCTCACCAAATCAGCCACCATCTCTTTCAGTAAAACAAATCATTGAAAAATTGGAAACACGCTATAATGCGGCGGATTTTTCCGCCAACTTTTCCCAGGAATCCACATTAAAAGCATTAGACATTACCGATACGGCTGCCGGTAAAGTATGGTTCAAACACCCAGGAATGATGCGGTGGGAATATGAGCAGCCTGAAAAATATGCTATTATTTCCGATGGGAAAAATTTATGGATATATCGCCCTGAGGATAATCAGGTGGTGATCGGCGATGCCATGGCCTATTTCAGCAACGGCAAAGGCGCCAGTTTTCTTTCAAATTTTAAACTGGTTCAGGACGCCTATATGGTCAGCGTCGCCAAGCCGGCCAATGACGGTCAGTACACATTAAAACTGGTTCCTAACCAAAAACAGATGGATCTGTCGGCTATTTTCTTAAATATTGAAAAAAATTCTTTTGATATTAAAAGTGTACTGACGTTAAATGATTTCGGAGATGAAACCCGAATCGAATTTTCAGATTTAATATTTGACGATCTGGATGAATCGTTATTTAACTTCCGAATTCCACCGGGTGCCGACATTTTGAAGCTGGATGAATAAATCCTACGGGATTTCCAACTTTACCGCATCTACAGCGTCAAACTTGAAAATCGCTCAACTCAGGTAAAAATATTAATTTTTTTTAAAAGAGATTTTTAAAATGAACCCAAACATAAAACAGGACATAAAAAACAAAATCAAACAACTGACAAAAGAGAAAAACGCGATTATCCTGGCGCATAATTATGAACCACCGGAAATTCAGGATATTGCCGATCTAAACGGGGATTCTCTGGAACTCAGCATCAAGGCATCTCAAACTGATGCGGATATTATTGTCTTCTGCGGTGTAAAATTCATGGCGGAAACCGCGTCCATTCTTTCCCCGGACAAAACAATACTATTACCCCGGCCAGATGCCGGATGCCCCATGGCGGATATGATCACCCCGGAAGGTCTAAAAGCCTGGATGGCAAAAAATCCATCCATGCCCATTGTCACCTATGTGAATTCAACCGCTGCAGTCAAGGCCCTGACAACCATCTGCTGCACATCCGCCAATGTGGTGAAAGTGGTCAACAGCCTGGATGCAAAAGAGATTCTCATGACCCCGGACCGGAATCTTGCCGACTATGCTGCCACTAAAACAAATAAAATCATTCATAAATGGGATGGATACTGCCCGTTTCACGACGCCCTGACACCGGAACAGGTATTAAAACAGAAAAAGGCCTACCCGGACGCCTTATTTATGGCGCATCCGGAATGCCGCGCCGAAGTTCTGGCTCTGGCGGATGTCATTACCAGCACCTCCGGCATGATCCGGACCGCCCATGAATCCGAAAGCACATCATTTATAGTAGGAACGGAAGTTGGCCTGCTGTATCCCCTGCAAAAGGCAAATCCGGACAAGACTTTTTACCCGGCTTCCATTGCCATGGAATGCGTGGACATGAAGAAAATAACACCTCAAGATGTTCTGAACAGCCTTGAAAATCTTTCCGGCGAAGTCAAGGTGCCGGAGGATATCAGGATTCCGGCGTTGCAATCGGTTCAACGGATGATTGAGTTATAAACTATCCATCACCTCATCCGGTATATCTGCATTCGTATAAACTTTCTGGACATCATCGTTGTCGTCTAATGCGTCCATCAGCTTCATCATGGTTTCTGCATCCTTGCCGGTCAGACTGATATAATTCTGGGGCAGCATGCTGACTTCCGAATCAACAACTGGAATTGAGGCCTTTTCAAGGGCTGCCTTGACCGATTCAAAGTCATCCGGCGCGGTAATGATCTCAAAATTTTCATCATCGTCATCTTTCACATCTTCAGCACCCGCATCCAAAGCCATCATCATCAGCTCTTCTTCATCCGCATCCGACTTTGCCACAGAAAGCCAGCCTTTTTTATCAAACATCCAGGCCACGCAACCATTCTCACCGAGATTCCCGTTATATTTACTGAAGATATGACGGACATCGGCCACCGTGCGATTTTTGTTGTCGCTCAAAGATTCCACCAGGACCGCCACACCACCCGGGCCGTATCCTTCATAGGAGTTTTCCTCATAATTGACGCCTTCCAGCTCACCAATCCCTTTTTTAATCGCCCGCTCTATATTGTCCTTGGGGAGATTACATGATTTTGCCTTGAGCAGCACCGCGCGAAGCCTCGGGTTGGCGCCCGGATCGCCACCGCCAAAACGGGCGGCCACGATTATTTCCTTGACGACTTTTGTGAAAATCTTTCCCCGCTTCGCATCCTCAGCGCCTTTTTTGTGTTTAATATTTGCCCACTTGCTATGTCCCGACATCAGTTCTCCTCCTATGTTTTATACCCTTTTACCTATGCCAATAATATAGATTTCCTTGCTTTCCTTGCGGCAGCTTTGGGGTTTAAAAATTTTATGCCTGTCAAAAACTTTGCAGACCGCATCTTTAAATTCTTCAAAATCATCTCCCTGGAAAATCTTGCATACAAAACAACCATTTTGCTTAAGCGTCTTTTGGGCGATTGTGAGAGCAGCCATACAGAGATAATACGACCGTGCCGCATCTACTTCCTTGCGCCCGGTGGTTGACGGTGCCATATCACTTAAAACCGCATTATAGCCTGTCCCTATGATTTCAGCCAGGTTTTCTTTATCCTTTTCGGCCAATTCAATCACATTGCCGATGATGACGCGGGTGTTTGCGGAAAATCGTTCGGAAACTTTTTTCAGGTCAACCCCGATCACCCGGCCTTCGGCTCCAACAACTTCCGCCGCATATTTGGCCCAGGACCCCGGGGCGCAGCCCAGATCCAGAACCTTGGCCCCTTTTTTTATTAACTTGAATTTCTGCTGAATTTCTTTGAGCTTGTATACGGAACGGGCTGGAAAGTTTTCCTTTTTCGCTTTTCGCGCGTAATGGTCGGTCTGATATTTGTTTGATACTTTTTTTCGCTTCTTCAAAATAAATGATTCCGTAAGTAGCTGGATAGCATCGTTAAAATAAGTTTTCCATGACTTCCACCAACTTGCTAATCCCGATCAACTCAATATCGTTTTTTTTATTTAACTGTTTTAAACTCGTTTTCGGCACAATACACCTTGTAAATCCCATTTTTTCAACTTCGGAAATTCGTGCTTCCAGATGGGAGACTCCCCGAACCTCGCCGGAAAGGCCGACCTCCCCAATGGCAATCATGGCTTCCGGAATGGCCCGGTCCAGAAAACTTGACGCCACGGCCGACACGATTCCCAAATCAACCGCCGGTTCCGATACTTTCACACCGCCGGTAACATTCATAAATATATCATGCCCGGCTAAATTCAACCCTAATTTTTTTTCCATTACCGCCACGAGCAATGACACCCGATTATAATCCAGGCCCAGAACGGTCCTACGCGGCGTGCCGAATCCAGCGCTGCTGATCAATGCCTGAAGTTCCACAAGAATCGGACGTGTTCCTTCTATGCAGGCCGTCACCACAGAACCGGGAGCGTTTGCCGCCCGTTCCGCCAGAAAAATCGCTGACGGATTCTTCACTTCCGCCAGGCCTTTCTCTTTCATTTCAAACACGCCGATTTCATTTGTGGAGCCAAACCGGTTTTTAACCGCCCGGAGAATACGGAATTCATGATTCTGATCCCCTTCAAAATACAATACCGTATCCACCATGTGCTCCATAATTCTCGGCCCGGCAATGGCCCCGTCTTTTGTCACGTGACCGATCAGAAACGTCGGGATGCCGGTCTGCTTTGCCATCAGCATCAATTTCATTGTGGCTTCCCGCACCTGGCTGACACTGCCGGGGGCGGATGACACATCCGGGCTGAACATGGTCTGAATGGAATCAATCACCAGTGCATCCGGTTTAACCGAATCGGTCATATCCAATATGACATCAATATCAATTTCCGAAACAACCAGCATTCCCGGCGAAACAGCTCCCAGCCGCTCACTCCGCATTTTGATCTGCCGGATGGATTCTTCTCCGGACACGTATAAAGTTTTTTTATTCCGCTCGGCCAGACCATGAATCACCTGTAGAATCAGGGTGGATTTGCCGATGCCAGGATCACCGCCGATGAGTACCAGACTGCCGGCGATGAGCCCGCCGCCCAGCACCCGGTCAAATTCACCGATTCCGGTCAGTGTCCGGTGGTCCTCATCGATGACAACCGAATCAATGGGAACCGGCACCGATCGGGAAAAAGACTTTCCGGGACGGGCTCCGGGGTGGTTCACGGGGTCTTTGCGTTCTTCGACAAAGCAATCCCATCCCCCGCACTCCGGACATCGCCCGAGCCATTTGGGCGCGTGATAACCGCATTCCTGACAGGAGTAAGTGGTTTTTAATTTTTTCATTTCGATTGATTATGATTATGATTACGATTATGATTACGAAACATTTGGTCAAGCTGGGCCTGAATGATTCCCAGAGCTGACCAAAATTGCAAAACACACAAATTTTTACGAAGCCAAATTTATGATTGATTACCATGTTCATACATCCCTTTGCAACCATGCAAACGGCACCATGGACCAATACATCCAAAATGCCATTGCTGCGGGACTAACGGAAATCTGTTTTCTGGATCACCTGACCCTGCATGAAAGAGGCAGGCATCTGTCCATGACACCGGGTTATGTGCCTTTTTATTACCAATCCGCCCGCCAACTGGCGCACACGTATAAAAACCATATCCGGGTAAAGGTCGGACTGGAAGTCGATTATGACCCGAAAAACGCCTATGCAGTAAAAAAAATTATTGCGCCGTATGATTTTGATGTTATCGGCGGATCGGTGCATTTTATTGACACCTTAAACATTGTCAGTACAAAAGACACCGAAGCCCGCGAAAGTGAAAACATTGATGTGATATGCAAACATTATCTTGCGCTCTTAGATGAGATGATCGAGACTCTTTCTGTGGATATCATTTGCCATCTGGACATCATCAAAAAATTCGGCCGACGCCATTCTGCTGAATTTGAAAAAAAATTTGATGCAATATTATCTAAAATCAGCTATAAAAACCTTACAGTGGAATTAAACACAAGTGGCTACAATCATAAGGCAAACGAATTTTATCCAAAGCCTTTACTGTTAAAAAAATGTCATGAAAAAAATATCCGCATAACCATCGGATCAGATGCCCATCAGCCGCAGCATGTGGCCCGGCATTTTGACCAGGCAATCGATCTGCTCACAAAAACCGGCTACCAATATGTATCGGCATTTACCCGGCGGAAGCCGTATGATATTCCCCTGTTGATAAACAATCATGACATCCTGAAAATCCAAAATGGAGGTGCTTCGTGAGAAACGTTCTGACCCTGTTACCGGACACATTTTCCCAAATCAACAACCGGATTATCAATGCGGTCCTTATCCTATTGTTTGTTGCCGCAATTCCGATGACGGCTTATTCCGCTAATGAGAATATCAGTTTTCAAACCCTCCAGACCCGGTTAATCAATGACAAAAAGGCAAATTTCACCGCAGAACAGATCAATCGTATCTACAACAATCCCGGGGTTTTTTTTGATATCAAAGGGGTATCTTCCTATTTCAGGCACCAGGAGGGTAAACTTAACTACGATCAGTTTCTCTCATCAAAATCCATTAAAAAAGCAAGTGACTATATGCGCGCACACCATGCCGACCTGTTGAAGGCGGAAATTGATTACGGTGTGGACAAGGAAGTCATCACAGCGATCATGCTGGTGGAGACACGGTTTGGCAGTTATGTGGGCAATCGCCCGGTCATCAGTATTCTGTCGACCATGGCCGTCCTGGAAGACAAAACCATTCGGGACCGGTTCTGGAAAAAAATTCCCAAAAAAGACCGGGTGACAAGAAAAGAGTATGAAAAAAAAGCGGTCCGAAAGGCAAATTGGGCATTTAAAGAATTAGTCGCTTTTATCACCTATGTGGAAAAGGAAGGCATGGACCCTTACAGCATCAACGGCTCCTATGCCGGCGCCATGGGTCTTGCCCAGTTTATGCCCAGCAATATACTCATTCTTGCTCAAGACGGGGACAAAGACGGCAGCGTAAACCTGTTCCACCATGAAGACGCGATTGCCAGCATTGCAAACTATCTGAAGCATTATGGATGGAAGCCCGGCATCAGCAGGGAAGAAGCCGCCAAAGTGGTGTATCATTACAACCACAGCTCATATTATGTGGAAACCGTTTTAAATATAACCAAAAAGCTGAAAACATGAACCTACCAAAGGGACACAATGGAACTCAAAACGATCACAACCTTCATCGCCATGACCATCCCGTTTCTTTTGCTGACCGTCTGGATGCTGGTGGATATATCAATAAAACACTTCAAGTCTCCGGGGGAAAAAGCGGCGTGGTGGCTGATTACCCTGCTTCCCTTCATCGGCTGGTTCATTTATCTGATTTTCGGATTCCGCAGGGGAAAAAAACCGGGTAAAGAGTGACAAAATAGTGTTTGACAGAATATCTTCGTCAAAATATGTATGTGTCATTATTTGAAACGATCACCTAATTTATTCAAATATAATTATAATAACAGATAGTTAAATCAAGATCATATTTTTTTGGCCCCATCGTCTAGTGGTTTAGGACGTCGGCCTCTCACGCCGGTAACGCGGGTTCGAACCCCGCTGGGGTCACCAATAATAAAAACAAGGGTTTATCGATAATCGGTAGCCCTTTTTTTATTCCTGTTTTTATGTCTTCCAACTCTCATAATAATTTTTCAGGTTAAACAGTTTCAGAATCATCTTTTTTAATCTCAGAATTTACGGGAGATCAGTGGCATAAATTCCCTGATATCATTTTCATAGTTATCGTTGCCTGCTCTCATCATTTTGAATAACCTTATCTTCGCCCCTATCGATTGAGTGTTGCCACCCTTTCTGGAAATCTTCTTCAAAGGCAAAAATCATGAGGTTACAGGGTATCTGTGGACACTTTCTTAAGAGGGGATAAACATCAGTAAGGATGCATTAAATGAAAACTGCTTGACAAACAAATCTATTTTTTGGTAAATTTTTGGTCAAAAAAAGGGGTTGTTTTAACCATGCTTCGACGAACCGCTGAAAACCATTTAAATACCTGGTATCAAAAAAACCGCCGAAAGCCGCTGGTGCTCAGAGGCGCCCGCCAGGTCGGTAAATCTACCCTGGTGCGCGAATTCGCCCAAAACAACGGTCTAGTTTTAAATGAAATCAACCTGGAACAACATCTGTATCTGGACACTATTTTTAAGTCTCTGGATATGGATATTATTATCAGAGAACTGGACGCTCTGGTGGGAAGGAACATCAAAGCCCCCGGCGCTGTTTTGTTTCTGGATGAAATTCAGGCCACCCCGCATGCCATCCAGGCGCTTCGGTATTTTTATGAAAACAGGCCTGATCTGCCCGTCATTTCCGCCGGTTCTCTGCTCGAATTTGCACTGGCTGACCTTCATTTTTCAATGCCGGTGGGTCGAATCGAATATTATCATTTGGGGCCCATGACCTTCAGGGAATTTTTGACTGCTGTCGAACCCGGACTGCCCCCTTATCTTTCTGAGTTTCAAATTAATCAAACCATCCCCTTAACAGCCCATCAAAAATTGATCAAACGCCAGCGGGAATATTTATTCGTGGGTGGCATGCCGGAAGCCGTGCATGCATTTGTCGAAGAAAACGCTTTAACGCAAGTCACGGCTATCCACCGCTCCATTGCCGAGACGTATCAGGATGATTTTTCCAAATACGCCAAACAAAAAAATCTGGCGTTAATGCAAAAAGTGTTTCGGCAAATTCCAAGAATTATCGGCCAAAAGGTCAAATACAGCAATATCTCCAAAGAAGATAAATCCAGGGAAGTAAAAGCCGTCATCGACCTGCTGGTCAAGGCCCGTGTATGCCATCAATCGTTTCACAGCCATTGTTCAGGCGTGCCGCTGATGGCCGATATCAATGAGAATGTCTATAAACTGCTGTTTATGGATGTGGGCATGGCCGCCTATATCACCGGACTGGATTGGATTGCATTGCAGGCATTGGATGGACAGGCCCTTGTCAATGAAGGCAAGCTGGCGGAACAGTTTGTGGGTCAGCACTTATTGAATCCGTTTGAACCACCCCGGCTGACCTATTGGCTGCGGGAGGTAAAATCAGCCAATGCGGAAGTCGATTATGTCACGGCAAGCGGGAATCAGGTACTCCCCATTGAAGTCAAAGCCGGTAAGAGCGGTACTCTCAAATCTCTACAACAGTTCGCGTTAAACAAAAATGCGGGCCTGTGCGTACGTTTTGACCTTAATCCTCCGGGTATTCAGGAAATCACCCATGCCGTCCTGACGGAGGCCGGCAGCGTCCCGGTATCTTACACGCTCCTGTCTCTTCCCCTGTATCTGGTGGAAGAACTTCCCAGGATATTAGACGAGATGCGGATGGGCTGGGGTTGATCAGCTCAAGTCTTTTAGTATCTGCCCAGAGATATTTTGCTTACCTCTGGATTAATCTGAAAACATTCTATTTTTAGAGTTATGGAGACCACGCACGAATGATTACAGGCGAGATTTAAGAGTCAGATCGACCGGATATGGGATGCCTTCTGGTCCGGCGGTATTTCAAACCCCATGGAAGTCATTGAGCAGATGACCTATCTGCTGTTTATCAAACGGCTTGATGAATTGCACACGGTGCGGGAAA
>JAJRPH010000374.1 GCA_024280875.1 Deltaproteobacteria bacterium
CCTTCGATCCCAATAAGATTTTCAGCCGGAATCCGCATATCATCAAAATACAGCTCCGCAGTATCGCTGCGTCTCATGCCCATTTTATCCAGTTTTTTACTTACCTGGAATCCGGGAAGGTTAGTTGGGACCACAAACAGGCTGAAACAATGATATCCCGGATCATCGCTGGTGCGGGCCAGCAGGGTCAGAAAATCCGCCTGGGTGCCGTTGGTGATAAAAGTTTTGGAACCGTTTAAAATATAAGAATCACCGTCTTTTTTTGCAAATGTTTTCAAGGCTGCCACATCGGACCCGGCATCCGGTTCGGTAACGGCGATTGCTGAAACCATATCCCCCTTGATGGCCGGTGTTAAATAAGTTTCTTTTAAATATTCACTGCCGAATTCATCAATGGCAGGCGTGGCCATGCTCATTTGAACCGCAATGGCCATGGGAATGCCGCCGCATTTAATACGGGCCAGTTCTTCCATGACAACGGTTTCATACCAGTAATCAAGACCCTCTCCCCCGTATTTTTCATCATAGCGGATGCCGAGAAATCCCAGGTCTCCCATTTTTTTAAACAGCTCATGCAGCGGGGCAATGCCTTTTTCCTCCCACTCATCCACATACGGGTTGATTTCCTTGTTGACAAAGTCTCGGACTGCTTTTCGCACCAATTCCTGTTCCTTGTTAAAATAAATTTCGCTTCCCATTGCATCCTCCCTGACCCGGATAAACCGGCAAAGTTACAAGTGAACTAAAGTTTAAAGTGATCTAAAGTTGTGGAATTTTGCTATTTAAAAATGACGGAGCAAAGCGACACATCTCTGGTAATCAATATTATTTTCCCGTAAAAACCGGAGCCCGTTTCTCAATAAATGCCGTGATCCCCTCAACGACATCCTGGGTGGCGGCGACTTTGGCCAGTTTTTCGGAAAGAAAATCCAGCGCTTCCTCAAAGCCCATGTCCTGCATGTCATAAAACGCTTGTTTTCCGATCTTCATTCCAATGGGACTTTTTGCAGCCAGGCTTTCAAGTATTTTATTGACTGTTTCATCCAGCTCGTTTGCTGGCACCGCTTTCGTGATCAGCCCCATTTCCTGGGCCTGGGCAGCGGACAGTTTTTCGCCTAACAGCACCATTTCCATAGCTTTTTTCTTTAAAACATTTCTGAAAATTAACGCCCCGATCATCATGGGAAAAAGTCCCACATTGACTTCCGGGGTGCCGAACTTGGCATCATCTTTTGCAATCACAATATCGCAGGCCAGCATAAAACCGGTTCCCCCGGCCAGACAATATCCATTAACTCTAGCCACAGTCGGTTTTGAAAAGCCAGCTAATCGCTTTAACAGTTTGGCATAATTTGAAAATGTCTGATTCCTGCCGCCTTCTTCCGCACTCATGGCATTGCCAAGGTCCGCACCGGAACAAAAGGCTTTTTCCCCGGCACCCGTGATGCAGATGACTCTCACCGCATCGTCTTTTTCAGCCCGGTCCAGATACTCCATAAACAGATTAACCGCTTGGGCGCTGATGGAATTCCGATTTTTTTCCCGGTTGATGGTGATATATCCGACATGATCTTTAACCGCATATAGCAGATCTTTTTCAGACATGGTAAAGGCTCCTAATTATATTTTTTAATTTTAAAAATTCTGTATATTTTAACCACAGAGAACACGGAGCGCACAGAGATACTTTTTCCGTTCACTCTGTGACCTCAGTGATAAATTTGCTTTTAAGCTGTTTCTTCTTTTTCAATATCCACCAGGATATCGCCGGGCATGACCTTGTCCCCTTCGGTAATATTTATTTTTTGCACTGTCCCGTTAAACGGCGCAACCAGGGTGGTTTCCATTTTCATGGCAGATACAATAACAACCGCCTGACCCTTTTCAACGGTATCTCCTTCGCTAACCGCAACGGATATGACGACTGCCGGCATTGGCGGCGTAACTTCCGTTGGATCGGCACCCGAGCCTTTTTTCCTTGTTTTCATTTGTTCCAGCAGATCCGCATCCTGAACAAAATAGGATTTCCCCTTGATAACGATAATTTTTCCGTCGTCCTGATCACTTACATAGGCATTGATCCCCTGACCGTTCACGACCAGATGAAGCTGGTGGTCATTAACCGTCGTATAGCTGACATCAAACTGATTTTCTCCGATAACGGCCTTGATCTCTTCCTCTTCGTTACTTTCCACTTCCACGGGAAGAGTTTCTTCATTTATCTTAAGCCTGTATTCCACAACAATTTCTCCTCTATAATTCTTCCAGGGTGTTTAAAAACGTTATGAGCGCAGGCCATACAAGGCAAAATTTGGCGAAAAAGCGGAGTTTATATTTATAAATGAACAATTTGAGCCAAATTTTAACGCCGTATGGTCAAGCGCAATAGTTTTTCAACTCCCTGCTATAAGCCTTGCCGCCAATGCCCCAACGTCTGCCAGGGCGTCTGAATCGCGTCGCCTGCTGAAGTCGTTGTCTTCATTTTTCGATTGCCGCACAACCCATCCACAATAAAAGCAATGCGGGCAAGATCAGCATCCGTCATGTCCGGCTGCCAGTCTGAAAAATGGGTTTCAATAAAATTCGTAAAGACTTCACCGCAGATAAAAGGCTCTGATTGCAAGACGTCCATCAAAAAATCAATGGGTGTTTTGACGCCGATTACAATATAATTCTTTAATGCTTTGATCATTTTGGCAATCGCAAGCTCCCGCGTCTGAGCATGAACAATCAGTTTTGAAAGGATCGGATCATAATCCACCGGCACTTCAAAACCGGAATACACCCCGCAGTCATTTCTGATACCCGGGCCGGTGGGTTCCTTTAAAAATATTATTGTTCCGGGTGAAGGGAAAAAATCGTTTTCAGGATCTTCGGCATAAATCCGGCATTCAATGGAATGACCGCGGCCTGTGATATCTTCCTGTTTGAGTGTCAGTTCTTTGCCAAAAGCAATTTCAAGCTGCAGGCGCACCAGATCAACACCAGTGATCATTTCCGTTACCGGATGTTCCACCTGGAGACGGGTGTTGACCTCCAGAAAATAAAA
>JAJRPH010000375.1 GCA_024280875.1 Deltaproteobacteria bacterium
CTGCGTTGTGCTTCACCTTGTGTCATTGCAACGTACGAAAAGTACGTCTCATTCCACAAGATTCGCACGCCTTGCCAAATTTTATAAGAATGGTAAACTTTTATTATTTTGCCGTACACCGGCTTTATTTTTTTATGAGGCTGTTATTTCATTGATTCGAAAAAATAAAAATAATGCTAAACCGACTTCAGTAATCCACAGGGCTGGGTGGGTTCTCATTGATTCTGAAAATATTATAGAGAACGGATTCGTGAGGACTGAATCCGGAAAAATTGTTGAAGTCGCTCAGGGCAGGGGAGGTGGAGTAAACGAACAGATTATCGATCATGGCCCAGGAGTTCTGATGCCGTGTCTTGTAAATGCACATACCCACCTTGAATTATCTGCTTTAAAAAATAAAACAAATACCCATTCAGGGTTTATTGACTGGGTACAATCCATTATTGAACAAAGAGATCAATGCAGTGAAAAAAATCTGTTGGAAGGTATTTTGGCAGGGTTTGAAGAACTGGCTAATTCCGGCTCGCTGGTTGTTGGTGATATTGCCGGCATGGGGTTAAGCCGTCAGCCTTTTTTAAATTCAGAAATATCCGGTGTGTGGTTCAGGGAATATCTGGGCAGTAATTTTGACTACCCCCTAAATTGTAAAAAAATCAGTTCGGGAAAGACAATATCTGTTGCCGGACATGCACCCCATACCACCGCTTCTGATTTGCTGGTCAAATTAAAATCTGGTGCCTCTATGAATTGCCTTCCGTTTAGTCTTCACCTGGCGGAATCAGAAGATGAGGTTGAATTTTTAACCACTGGAAAGGGCGCATGGGCAGATTTTTTAAACCAAAGAAAAATTGATACTTCAGCAATCAAATTAACGGGTGCCGGTCCGGTAAAATATGCGGATCAATTGGGACTTTTAGATGACAAAACACTGGCAGTCCACTTGTTGTTTGCAGATCAAAAAGATATTCAAATATTATCTGAAAAAAATGTCAATGTCTGTCTTTGCCCAAGAAGCAACCTTCTTTTGCACAGGCATCTTCCGGATGTGCCGAGGATGGTGAAATCCGGACTAAAATTATGTATAGGCACCGACAGCCTGGCAAGCAATGATTCGTTGAGCCTGTTTGATGAAATGAAGTTTTTGTCGCAGTCTTTTGCCGGCATTTCACCAAAGGATATTGTCGCTATGGCAACCATGAACGGCGCGGCGGCACTGGGGTTCAAAGATCAGTTTGGAAGTCTGGTTCCAGGACAAAATTCAAAAATGATTTATGTGCCCATTATGGTGAACAACCCGGAAAGTGTTTTTGAATCAATTGTTGCTTCTGATTTTGCGGGCAACATCAGTGTTATTTTTTAATTAAATTTGGATTTTTACCTATGCACAAAATTCATCAATTGACCGATGATAATAATAACGAATTAAAAATCGGGCGGATCAGTTACATTAATGTGGACCCGGTTTATTATCTATTTGATCATGAACCAATACCTGACGGTATCCAGGTAATCAGCCGTTCACCGGCTGTTTTAAACCAAATGCTTTCAAATAGTGAGCTGGATATCAGTTCTGTTTCTACGTCTGCATTTGCCAATCATTCGGATCAATGGATGATTCTGCCGGATCTTTCAATTTCATGCTATGGTAAAGTACTGAGTGTGCTTTTGGTCAGTCATCATTCGTTTGAAGAACTGGAGAACCAGACCGTTCTGTTGACCGAGGAATCCGCCACTGCCGTTGATCTGGTAAAACTGATTTTTTCTTTAAAAGGAATTTCCCCGGAATTTCAAAGGGGAAAAGTCAAGTCACCTCCTGATTTAACGGATTCACACGGGGCCGGGCTGGTCATCGGAGATGCGGCGTTAAAACACCAATGGGAAAATCATTTTGAACATGTGTGGGATCTTTGTGAAATCTGGAATCATATGACCGGCCTGCCGTTTGTTTTTGGTGTCTGGGCCGTCAGAAAATCCTATGCGCAAAAATATCCGGAAAGGGTCTCAAAGATACTGGCAATGTTTAAGAGATCCAAAACAGAAGGACTTCGCCATATATCGGACATTGCCCGGCGAACGGCTGAAAAAATCGGCATTGATCCTGATCTGTCCAAAATTTATTTTAACAGTATGTATTACAGCATGAGTGCCCCGGAGCTTGAATGTCTGAAGGAATTTTTTTTTCGTCTGTATTCTCAAAAGATTATCGATAAAAAACCGGAAGTGAATTTTTTTAATCGGTGATGAACCTAAAGAGAGGACTGAAATTCTTCCTGAAATTTGAAAAGTGGCAGAAAATTGAAATGACGGGAAACCCTATATAGTGTGTCTGTCAAATTCTTTCCTGTTGTGACGAATCGCTATTGTAAGTTGCACTGGGGGTATCGGTGAAGACTGCCAGAAGCATGTTGTGGACTTTTATGGCGGCCGCAATACTGTCGCGGCTATCAAGAAGTCTGCAAATTGAAAAGGGTCAGGAATACTGTGATTA
This sequence comes from Deltaproteobacteria bacterium, assembly GCA_024280875.1. Taxonomy (GTDB): domain Bacteria; phylum Desulfobacterota; class Desulfobacteria; order Desulfobacterales; family Desulfosalsimonadaceae; genus SURF-3. The sequence goes on from JAJRPH010000375.1 coordinate 2,489, forward strand.
GCAAGTTGTGCAAATTGAAAAGACCAGAAATAACAAACGATTTTAAGAAAGGGTTTCAAATTTTCTCTGGATTTAGCTAAATAGGCTTTTCACCATGCGCCATTTCTTTATTAACCTGAATTTTTTAGATTGCAGTTAGGATCGATAAACGATTTATACTGCCTGTTGAATTTTCAGTTTATGCAGACGTGAAAATTCGGATTCAATCCCCAGGCGGGCAAGGGTTTCTTCCGTTGGGATGCCGTTGCTGTTAAACCCTCTGATCTTATAATATTTATCCAGCATTTTATCCAGGGGGACGGTTTTGTTTTGGGCGTCACTCTTGCGGCCTTCCGTCAGCAGGCGGGCCGGAAGCGTATCATCTTTTCGTGATATTCCTTCCCGGGTGTTCATGTATCTTTCCAGCACATGAATCCTTTCACCTGCTTTAAGAAATTCACCGTTGGTTATGTCAATACCGGTAGTGGCGGACCAGAACTTTGTATAAAGGCTGATATCCATAAGAGCAAGGGCCACGTCAGGAATATTCTGCATTAACATGCCAAGTATTAAATTGGGTGTGTATTTTGTCAACGGCGGTTCCAGTGTATAGGCAAACATGGTAAACTGACAGGTTTGCAGGGCGTTGACACAGCAGGTCAGGTTCTCAAAAAACTTAGTAAATTTAGCCTTTGATCGATGGGTATATGGATTCAGCAGTTTAAAAAAGATCTCAAGTGAAACCAGGTAGGCGGAAAGGTGACAGGCGCCCCTGTTGGCAACCGCATAGGCCAGTCCCTGGCCGAAAGACCCCCTTGGGTCATAGGCGGCCATTTCAAGGCCCTTCACATGGATGGCAAAGTCTTCACCGCCATATTTTTTGGCCAAAGCCCTGGAACCCAGTGCCATTTCTTTTCCAAACCCATTTAAGTTTCCGATATCATAGATGGCTTCAGACACACCTTCAGGAGAGCCAAATTTTAAATCAGTCTCGATCAACCCTCTGGCGCCCGCTTCCATCACCCAGGCCAGGGTCCCGCCGGTTGAAATGGTATCAATCCCCATCTCGGAACAGATCATGTTCCATTCACAAATTTTGTCACTGTCAAACACACCGATATTGGAACCTAAAAGGCCTACGGTTTCAAATTCAGGAACAGGAAGCGTTTTTCCACCAAAAGTCCCCTTATGTCCACACATAATTGTACAAGGTTTGCAGGTATGATATTTTGTTTGATGTTTTTCATGCATATTCTGGCCGGAAATCTGGTGTGCTTCGGTATCACTACCGTCAGAAAAATTTCTTACCGGCAGGATATTGGCTTTATTGGTAACGTTCACATTAAAGCTTGTGCCGAAATCCCTGTAATTATTTGATGGGCCATTGCGTTTGATATAATCAGTGGCTTTTTTCTTTTGCTTGTCAAAAAGTTCTTTGTTTTTAGGTACAATTTTATAGGCGCCACCATGGGCAATCACCGCCTTCAGGTTCTTTGAACCCATCACAGCCCCCATTCCTCCCCTGCCTAAAAAACGATGTCCGGAAGCAATATTGGCAAATCTGACCAGGTTTTCACCTCCGGGCCCGATCATCATGGAACCGGATTTTTTGGTGGCAAGTTTTTCCTGGGTTTTGAGGATATCCAGACCCCAGAGATCTCCTGCATCTTTAAATTCCACACCGTCTGAATTTATGTCAAGGTATACCGGTTTTTCCGATTTGCCTTTGACCAGCAAACCGTCCCAGCCTGCTGTCTTTAAATGCATGCCAAACGGTCCTCCACAGGAGGATGTGGTGATGATGCCGGTTAATGGGGATTTTGACACCGCATGATACCTGCCTGTGCAGGGCCCCCCCGTACCCATCATCACACCGGGCATGAAAGCAATAATATTTTCTTCACCTAAAGGATCAACACCGGCTTTCATGCGATCATATATTAGTTTCAATCCAAGCCCTTTGGCACCGAGATACATCTTCCGTTCCTCTTGGGAAACAGTATAAACACTGTATTTTTTCTCCGAGAGATCTACTTCAAGGACTTTATTATTTGTTCCATGGATTTCATTCATAAAATTTTCTCCCACATTTTATAGCCTGATTAAAAATATCAGCCGGATTGAGGCGCCATCGTTATTCATAGGCTGCATGTAAGACACTCAACGCATCCTGAAGATCAACCTCAACAGGATTCATGATCATTGAGCCGTCATTGAGGGCTGCTTTAGCAATTTCTTCCAGTTTGTCTTGGAGACGCCTGCCTGTTTAAGTGTTCTGGACAGTCTGCAAATACCATATAGTTTGTCCTGTAACTGCCTCACCAGCTCAATGGTTCTGCCGCCGTGTTTCCTCGGCCCTTGACAGCGCAATTTTTTGTTTCCAGGCTTTTGCAATGCGACGATAATGAGGATCTGCATGTTTGAAAAACATTTTATAGGCCCTGCAAAAATGATTCAGCCCCTCCTCCTTAGAATCGCTAATCCGGTCTTTCGGGCAACCGCCATAACATTTTAACAGCCACAGACAGGATTTACATGCATCCGGCAGTTCGGCTTTAATTTTGCCGAACCGGCTTTGCCGCTCTGAATTGAGCAGATCCGCAATATTATCCTTTAACACATTGCCAAGCTTCCATTCCGGCTCCACAAAAAAATCGCAGGAGAACACATCACCGTTGTGCTCCACGACCACATAATTGCCGCAGGTTTTCATAAGGCTGCAATCCGGCGGCGTTAAACCGACATAGGTATAAAACAAAGAATCGAAAAATCTTATGAAAGTAGTCGGTTCCCCGTTCTTAAAATCGCTCAACCACACATCAAACAGCCGGCACAAAAACGTACCAAGGGATTCGGATGAAACGGAAAACGACGCAGCCATCTCCGGATTGGCAGGATCGGTTTCCACACAGGGAATAAACTGCATGTGGGCAAACCCGTTTGATTTATGAAATTCATAAATCTCTTCCGGAAACCGTGAGGAATAATCGTTTACCACGGTCAATGCATTTGTGGCCACGTTGGCATCCATCAACCTTTTGCCTGCATCGAACACTTTCTGCCAGGTACCGCGACCCCCATGGGTGCGCCGGTAATGATCGTGAATGTGCTTTGGACCGTCTATGGAAAGGCCCACCAGAAACTGATAGCGTGAAAGAAAACCCGTCCAAATCTGATCAATCAGAATTCCGTTGGTCTGCAACCCATTGCCCACGGTTTGCTCCCGGCCGTAGCGCATCTGCAGATCTACCACCTGCTGAAAAAAATCCACGCCCATCAGCGTGGGTTCCCCCCCTTGCCAGGCAAAAGAGACCTGTTCACCTGCAGACCCAACAACCCCCTTGATCAATGCTTCGAGCACGTCGTTCGACATACGGTGAACGTTTGATTCGTCAAACATCGCGCCCTTTTCCAGGTAAAAACAGTATGTACAGGCCAGATTACAATCCGGACCGGCTGGTTTGATTAAGACATCCCGTAAAATTTGCTTTTCTTCTCTCATGCGTTCATGTGTGGCACTATCAGATCTTTGATCATGCCGTTTTTAAGTTTTTTATACGCAGCATCGTTGATTCTGTTATGAAGTTCATCCGGATCATCCTGCAGGTCAAAAAATTCACAGGGCGTACTGGTTGTTGTCTCATAAGTCAATCGGTATCTTTTGGTTGCGGCACTTACAAAGTGCCTTATTTTTCCATCTATCGTCGGTCCGAGCTCACTGAATGCGACTTCCTTTTTTGAATTCCCGCCTTTCATGATCGGCAGCAGGGACTGTCCCGGCGAATTCGGAAGTGCTTCGGCATCCGCGATATCAAGAATCGTTGCTGGTATATCAATACCCTCTACAAGAGAATCAGCCTTTTTAGGAGACATCCCCTTTGGTGGACAAATGATGTTTGGCACTCGAAGCGATCCTTTGTAAAACATCTCCTTTCCCATTATTTTGTGATCACCCAGCATTTCACCGTGATCAGAAGAATAGATAATCCAGGTATTGTCTGCGATGCCCATTTCTTGAATTGTGCGCACGATTTTGCCGATGCCCTGATCTATCAGTGATATTCTTCCGTAATAATGACGGGCACTATTCATCCGATAATCTTTGCTCATCAGATGAGAATTACTGACCTTGTATGTACGATTCAGCCATTTCCCCCAAACTTCGCTGGATTTTTCCGGAAATGTCCAGGGACCAACCGGAATCTTCTTATCCTTATAATACTCGGCCCAAATCGGATCAGAGATGTGAGGGACATGGGGTGCTACATATCCGACATTAAGAAAAAAGGGACAACTATTATCCTGCTGTCTTAACCAGTTTGTCGCCTTTCTGGTGATAAACATGGTCTCATCTTCCTCCTGGGTCAGGACGCTCGTTTGCCCGTCCCAGTGATTCGGTGTTTCCCGCCACACGCTCTGGATCTGCTTTTTATATTTATCCAGTTTTCCCCTGTTTCTAAGGTAATCTGAATAATGCGTGTATATATTTATTTTCTTGTAAGCGTGGACATAAAGATCAAACTCTTCAATGACATCGTCAAATCCAAAAAGTCGAACGTAATCTTCCTGTTCGCGCACATCAATGCCCCATTTCAATAATGAAAAACTTGGCCTGTCTCTTCCCCTGATATTCCAATAATGTGTTTTTCCGATGATGGCTGTTCTATACCCTGCTTTTTGAAGCTGTCTGGGCATTGTCGGTAAAACAGGATCAGGTTCATCGCGTACATTATAGGTAACCCTGTTCTGATGCGGATAAAGCCCGGTCAGTATAGACGCTCTTGAGGGCACGCAGATAGGTGATGCGCAGTGGGTGTTTGTAAAATTGGTCCCCCTGGCTGCAAGACGGTCAATGTGCGGAGTCTGAATAACAGGATTTCCAACGCAACCCATAGCATCGTATCGATGCTGATCGGAAAACAGAAAAATAATATTGGGTTTTTTAGCAGGGTCCGCGATGGGCCTTTCCGATAGAGGGATAAGATTCACTTCAGGATGAGAGGGTTTGACACATCCCGGCAAACCGGTTCCCAATGCCAAACCGGCTGCACCTGCAGCGCTAACCTCTAAAAATTGCCGGCGTGTTAACTGAGATTTTTTATCATTCATAATACTTTCCTCTAATCCAAATGGTACTTACAATTTCTTTTCAAGCCCCCAGGCAATCTTCTCCAATATTTCTTCTGATTACTTCAAAAAATCCACGTCACGATTTTTTTTGTCAATCTGTGTGCAACTTTTATTTTTACCGTCGGCAAACTACATAATATCGACAAAAATATCTTTTCATTTAATGCCCACCCATATAATGACTTTCTCAATCTGGCCGGTAAACGGGAAGCTGTCCGTATAACTGGTAGAGATACGCTTGTTGCGATCGCGACCTATATCAAAGCCTTCATGGGACAGGCGGCTGACGATGGTTTCCGGCATATTCACCCGGCCGGCCTCTTTGCCGTTAATAAACAGTTTACCGATACCCGCAAGCTTACCGGTTTTTTCAAACTCAAATTGAATTTCCGATTTTCCTGTTGGCACTTGAATTGACGATTCAATTATGTACAGTTTGCCGAAACTGGGTACATTGGCACAATAATTGTATTCAAACACCGCCTTATCGTTCTTGATATAAAGTACAAAGCCGGAGTCATTATTTCCATTTGCAAAGAGCACCCCTTCTTCATTGCCTTTTTCTCTGACTACCGGGATGGTGATTGTATAAGGGCGGTCAATAAATTTAGGCGCCGACTTCTGGTCGACGTGTGGGGTTCCCGAATAAAACACATAGTCTTTTTCTTTGGGACCTTTCATGGCTTTTATGGCTTTAATCGCCAGACCTCCAAAAAAACCCGGGTATTTGGGATCGATCATAAAATCAGCGTTCACCTCTTCCGCCTCTGCCTTCCAGAGTTTTTTCAAGTCTTCCACTTTTTCAGGGTATTGTTCAGACAGGTCGTTTGCTTCAACAAAATCTTCTTTCAAATTATATAGCGACCACTTGTCATCATCATAGTCATCACCGCTTTTGTGTCGGGCCACAGCTGTCCAGCCTTCATCATAGATCCCCCGGTTGTGACCCATTCGATAAAACTGTCTGGTGCGCCGGTCTTTGGCAGCTGGGTCATCAAAGGTATACGACATGCTGATACCGTCAACCGGTAATTGTTCATACCCGTTAAAAACGTCGGGCATCTCTAATCCAAGCATTTCCAGTATAGTGGGCATGACGTCGGCGGCATAATGATACTGATTGCGAATTTCATTTTTGGCTTTTAATTTCGCGGGACAATGCACAATAAACGGTACGTTGATGCCGCCGCCATACGTGTCCTGCTTAAAGTATGGAAACGGCGAATTACTCACCTGCGCCCAGCCAATGGGATAATTCGAATCGGAGTCCGGACCGCCAATATCATCCAGCCGTGCGACAATGTCCGGTATTGATTCTGAATAAGGTGTGAGATATGAAGAATGGTTTACACAACCGTTTAGTTTTCCTTCCTGGCTGCCTCCGTTGTCTGACATCACGATAATCAGGGTATTGTCAAGTTCACCTAAAGCTTTCAGCTCGTTAAACAGGCGACCCAATTCAACATCCGTCTGATTAAGAAAGCCTGCGTACACTTCCTGCAAGCGCGCATATGCTTTTTTCTGGTTGACGTCTAATGATTGCCACGGTTGAATCCGTTCATCATTTTCAGGAAGGACTGCGTTTTGGGGAATCAGCCCCATTTCTTTTTGGCGCGCAAACCGCTGTGCCCGCATCGCATCCCAGCCTTCATCATATTGGCCGCGGTATTTCTCCAAATATTGCTGTGGCGCCTGGTGCGGGGCGTGCATACCCGGTGTGCAAACATACATAAAAAACGGACGTTCTCCGGCATAAGACTGGTGTGTGCGAATCATTGTAATCGCATGATCCATCAGGTCCCGGGTCAGGTTGTAGTCTTTACCGTAATCTTGGTCAACCACCTTGTTATCTTCGATTAACTCAGGCGCGAACTGATCCGTAGAGCCGGGCATGAAGCCGTAGAAACGGTCGAAGCCTTTTCCCAGCGGCCAGTTTCCAAAAGGTCCGGCAGGTCCCACTTGAGAGGGTGGTGTAAGGTGCCATTTACCGAGCGCATAAGTGCCATAACCTGCCTGTTGAAGTACTTGCGCCACTGTTGCTGCAGCAGGGTTAATACGTCCCCTGAATGCGGGGAAACGCGGGCCAAAATCGTATCTGGTGATCAGTCCCATGCCCACACGGTGGGGTTCCCTGCCGGTCAATACGGCGGCCCGTGTAGGAGAGCAGGTGGGCGTTGCATGGAAATTATTATAGCGTAAACCGTTTTGCGCCAGGCGATCGATATTGGGAGTGTCAATTTCCGATCCATATGCTCCCAAATCAGCATACCCCACGTCATCGAGCAGGACCAAAAGCACATTGGGGCTTTTATTCTTGCCAGTATTGATTTTTTGTTCCAATTTTTTCGTTATTATGCTCTGATCGGGATGCCTGCCGCCCGATTGCGCAGCGCATCCGGCCATAAACAACAGAGCCATAAGCAATCCGGCCACAACTATTCCAATATTGATCCTTGTTATTTTGATAATTCTACTCATATTATTTTCCTCCCTCCATAACTGCATCACCATCTATATAATGTCGAATATTTAAATTTGATGGCGACGTAAAAAGTTCCATCTACTGCGTTGTAGCGGTTTTTCAGGCACTCAATATACTACATCACTGCTGTCCGGTTAACTTTTTTTACTACAATATAACACCTTGATTATTAATATGATACTTGCAATTTTATTTTTTGAGATAGCGTTTTCGGTTTTTTTGTTATTTTTCGCCTCCGGCGAGGTTTTTTTATTATAAA